>NZ_QUFR01000004.1:0-240639 GCF_003478575.1 Dorea sp. AF24-7LB | reverse complement strand
AAGCTGGATAATTCCTTACTGGCTGTAAGGGATATTAACCATAAATATATTGTAGTAGAAAGGAAGAAGACATTATGAGAGATGATAATTGTATTTTTTGTAAACTGGCAAATGGGGAGATCCCGACAGCAACTTTATATGAGGATGAGGATTTTCGTGTGATTCTGGACGCAAGCCCGGCTGCAAAAGGACATGCACTGATCCTTCCAAAGCAACACTATGCGAATCTGTATGAGCTGGATGATTCTGTAGCATCAAAAGTACTCGTACTGGCGAAAAAGATGATCACTAAGATGACAGACATTCTTGGATGTGATGGGTACAACATTGTACAGAATAACGGAGAAGCTGCCGGACAGACAGTATTTCATTTCCATATGCATCTGATTCCGAGAAGCAAAGGCGATGAGGTAGGTCTTGGCTGGAAGATGGGCGAGCTTACAGATGAGGACAAGGAAGATATCCTGTCTAAGATAAAATAAGATACAAGAGGCAGAGAATGTGTGTACGTTACAGAATAATCTGCAGGTATCATAAAAAGCAGGCAACAAAGGATAAGTTATAGTTATAAAGGAAAGATGGGTGAGGTGTATGAACGTACGATCAATTGGGAAACAAGCGTTTGATGCAATTTATGAATCTAATCTTGAATATGTGTATCGTACAGCGTGTTATTACACCCAAAATCATTATCAGGCTGAAGAGATTACGCAGTGTGTATTTATTAAGCTGTACGATAATATAGATAACGTAAATATGCAGTCTGTGAATTCATGGCTTTTAATAACAACAAAGCATATGGCATTAAATTACAAAAGAGATTATGCACGGGAAACACTGATAGATGAACTTCTGTATGATAATGAAGTCGGAGACAGTCTGGAAACATGTTATATGACTGAGTTTGACAGGACAAAGCGAAAAGAACTGGCGGATGAAATCTATCTGAGATTATTTGAGGAAAATAAACGCTGGTATGATGCCATAATGGCGGTCTATTTGCTTGAAAAGCCACAGAAAGAAGTGGCACGTGAGATGGGCATTTCGCTGGAAGTGTTACACAGCATGCTATATCGTGCGAAGAAATGGATTCGTAAAAATTACGAGAAGAGATATCGCTATTTAGACGAGGCATAAGAAAAGGCTAATCTATAGGACAAAAGGTATAAGAAAAGCAGGTCGCAACAGGAATTTGCCTGTATGACCTGCTTTTATATACCTATTATTTACGCTTGCGGCTGACCGATTCAATCAGATCGATGATCGTATCGATAGAGTTCTGCTGAGAGGACTGCTTCATGGCATCGATGTATTTCTGACGGTTCTCATATACCTGATCTACCGTTGCCAGAAGGCTCTCGTTTGTCATCGTCTCTTCTTCCAGAACAACGCTGAAGCCCTGGCGTTCAAATGAACGGGCATTCAGGATCTGGTCTCCACGGCTGGCGCTTGTTGGAAGTGGGATCAGGATGTTCGGCTTATGTAAAGCAAGAAGTTCGCAGATAGCGTTCGCTCCGGCACGGGAAATAACAACATCTGCCATTGCAAACAGATCCTTCAGTTCGTCTTTGATATATTCGTACTGCATATAACCATCTAAGTGATTCAGTGTAGGATCAAGACGTCCTTTACCGCACAGATGGATGACCTGATATTTCTTCAATAACTGTGGAAGGATGGCACGGACTGCATTGTTGACTGCAACAGCGCCAAGACTTCCGCCGATGATGAGGATAACAGGTTTGTCAGATGTGAAACCGAGAAATTCTCTGGCTTTGAACTTATCACCGGTTAACAGTTCCTGGCGGATCGGTGATCCGGTAAGAACCGCTTTGCCTTCCGGCAGATAGCGAAGTGTCTCCGGAAAATTGCAGCAAATCTTTGTTGCAGCGGAAAAGGATAACTTGTTCGCAAGTCCCGGTGTCATATCAGATTCATGAATAATGGAAGGAACATGACAACTCTTACCAGCCAGAACAACAGGTACGGATACAAATCCACCTTTGGAGAAAATAACGTCCGGCTTTAGAATCTTGACCAGTTTCCTTGCATCTCCAAGACCTTTGAGAACACGGAATGGATCTGTAAAATTCTGAACGCTGAAATAACGTCTTAACTTACCGGTTGCAATCCCGTGATATGGGATTCCAAACTGCTCGATCAGTTCTTTTTCAATTCCGTTGTAAGAGCCGATATAGTGGATATCGTATTGCAATTCTTTTAAACGAGGAAGCAGTGCAATATTAGGAGTAACGTGACCTGCCGTACCGCCTCCGGTTAAAATAATTCGTTTCATAGTGACCTCCCAGATTTTAGCATTTACCTTTGTGGTAGTTATACTATATAATAAATGTACTATAATTGATGTCAGGTCTGAAAACATGACAGACCTCTGTACTTATATATTATACGTTACAGGGAAAATAGGTCAAGAGAAAGAAAAAAGTTCATTGATTTTTGAGAAAGAAAGGGAACAGGAAAAACATGAAAGAAAGCAAAGATCCATTCGATCGGATGATCCTGGATGATTTGGAGCGGGAAGCTGATGAGATTCGGCGCAACGTAGCAGCAGCGAATCTTCCGCCGATGACCAATGAACAGAAAGAAAGAATACGTGAAAATATCCAGAAAGAAATAGATGCCCGTGAGGTGCAGAAAATCTGCGAGCAATTGCCGAAAGAGTATCAGGAAGCCTTGAAAATCGGAATGGAAACGATAGAAAAAGAGAATCGGAAATCTGGCAAAGATAACGAAACGGAAGCAACGAAAGTCAGGGCAGATAAGGAAACGGAAGAGCTGAAAGCCGGAGCAGATAAGGAGACGGAAGAAGGAGAACCAGGATTCGGAGCAAATAAGGAGACAGAAGAAGGAGAACCAGGATTCGGAGCAAATAAGGAGACAGAAGAAGGAGAACTGAGTGCCGGAACAGATGAGAAAAAGCATAGATCCAGGAGAAAGGCATATCTTTCACGGGTGGCGGCAGCAGTTGTTATAGTTCTGCTTGCAGGCGGAATCGGAGTTACCAGCTTTGGAGGACCTGAACGGGTGATGGAGATGATGAAGAGAAATGTCGGCAGTCGAGAAGTAGAGCAGGTGGATTCAAATAAAGATAACTTGGTGATTAAAGAAGAAAATGAGGAAGAGGCATACCAGAAAATAAAGGATGAGTTGGGAATTGATCCTGTGAGAATTGTAGTAAGACCAAAAGAATTTAAGTTTGGTTGGGCTAAAATAGAAAAGAATGCGCAAATTTCAGAAATGCTATATCGATATAGGGGAGAAAATATTTTTTTCGTAATTAATGCTTCTCAATCAAACAATTCATGGGGAACAAATGTCGATGATAAAGAAATTAAAGATTATACGAGAAAAATAAAGGGGGTAAAATTTCAAATAAAAGAATTTGAAACTGTAAAATCTAAAGAGAGACGATATGCTGCAAGATTTGAATATGGAGGAACTGGATATTATCTAATGGGAGTTATGCCAAGAAGAGATTTTAATAATATTTTAAAAAATCTGCATTTTTTTGAGAAATAGGCGTCAGTTTTTCCAAACTTATGTGTCTTTATATATAGAGGATGAGAAATGAGGAGAATATGGAAGAGACATAGTATGGGAGGTGCTGATGAAAAAAAGAAATCGAAAAGTATATTCGCTTCTGTTAGTAATGTTAATGCTGACCTGTTTATTATGGAACAGTACATTATCTGTAAAAGCAGAAAATGAGAAAAAGATTGGTGAGTCATATCTGACTCATCAGGAGGAAGCCGAAGGTACAACGCCCAAAAAGGTAACTCGTGGAGAAGATTTGTTGACTGGATATTCCAAAATCCGGAGGATGGGACCGGAGAAGTTATATGCAGGTGGCTCAACAATAGCTGCGCATTTAGTTGATAGTGTGGGTGTTTCTGTTATGGTAGAGCGTGCCAAGGAAGGCGACACCGAATGGGAATTTTACGATGGCTGGCAGAAATTTAATGAAAACACAGATAATGTGTCGTCATGGAAGCAGATGGATGTTGAAGGTGACTGGTATTACCGGGTTCGATGTGTACATTCAGCTAATGAGGATATAAGCAGTAGCTTTACAAACGGTGTTTTCATTGAAAAAAAGAGTATCTTTGAGCTTTAAAAAAGAAAATAAGTATAAAGAAAACAAGTATAAGGAAACCAAAAACTAATTTAACAAAGGAACATGTGCAATGCGGGGACTGCGCCGGGCGCTGAGTGGAAAGGCGTCTGAAGAAACTGTCAATAATATTTTAAAAAGAAAGAGAATATTTCAGTTTACCGAGTTTTTCAACCGCATGCAAACAAAGTTAGGACTTATTGGAAGCTTGGCGTTCGGCGCAGTCCCCGCATAAGATTCTAAAAATTGAAAAAAGACAAGTGAAAAGATAAGCGAAAAAGCTGCCGTAATGGCAGCTTTTTTGATGGAAAATTCGCAAAAAGTTGGAAAAGTGGATGAAAACGGTCAAAAACAGGTTGGAAAAGTGGATGAAAATAGCCAAAAATGGGTTGGAAAAATGGATGAAATCATGTATGATGTTGAAAATGATTTCCTGTGGCTGAAAGATGCAGGAGTTGCGATACCTGTATATAATATCAGTGAACCGAAGCTTCCGCTGGTGATAAGCGAGAACCGCAATCTGTTCAAATTATTTTTCTCGGATGTAGGATTGCTGACAAGCCGGTATTCAAATCAGGTGAAAATGCCGATATTAAATAAAGATAAAGCCATCAACAATGGTGCACTATTTGAAAATGTGGTCGCACAGGAACTATTAGCAAAAGGGCATAAAGAATATTATTTTAACAGCAAAAAGCAAGGAGAACTGGACTTTGTAATAGAACTGGATGGAAAAGTAGTTCCGTTGGAAATTAAATCGGGGAAAGATTATAAACGTCATTCCGCGTTAAATAACGTGCTGAAATGTGAAAAATATCAGATTTCAGAAGGATATATTTTCTCAGAAGGAAATGTTGAGACTGTCGGACGGAAAGTTTATATGCCGATTTATATGATTATGTTTTTGGAAGAGAAGAAGATGGAAAATACAATATATAAACTGGATCTCAGTGGGCTTGCGAACAGAATTTAGAGAATATCATTTAGAAAACCAGCCACCCTCCGGAAAAGTAACGAATCAATGCTGTCTTTTCCGAAGAATGGCTGGTAAAAAAATGCTGTTTAAGTTTTTAATAAAGCAGTATGGATGTCCTAGTTCTCGTTTAATGCCTGGCGAAGCGCATGTGCAAGCTGATCCGGGCAGGATGTTGCTTTGCTGCCGCAGGTGATTCCCTCTAAGCGGGAAATTGCTTCGTTAGCATCCATTCCGCGAACGAGACTACTGAGTCCTTTTGTATTTCCGTTGCATCCGCCGAGAAATTCAACGTTTTTGATGGTAGTTCCGTCAAGTTCAACGTGAATTAACTGGGAACAGACACCGGTTGGTCTATAATCCATGGTAATTACCTCCTGATATATTAATGTGGATGAAAGTATCCAATGCGCATTATAACAGAGTTGGGAAAGAAAAGCTACAGGAAATCTTTTAAAATTAACCGTTCCTGTGTTATACTGAAATCTCAGGTTGTATGAGTTTGTGTTTTCTGTTTTATACAGAATACAAGGCAGGATTATAATAAAATTATTTTTAAATTATGAAGAGAGGAACGAAATTATGATAGGTATTATCGGAGCAATGGAAGAAGAAGTCGCTGCATTAAAAGAAGCAATGCAGGTCGAGTCTGTGACAGAGTACGCATCCATGACATTTTGTAAAGGCATTTTATGCGGGAAGGAAGTTGTGATTGTCCGCAGCGGAATCGGTAAAGTAAATGCAGGAATCTGTGCGCAGATTCTGGTAGATAAATTCGACGTAAACGCATTGATCAACACGGGAATTGCGGGATCACTGAACGCGAAGATTGATATCGGGGACGTTGTAGTGTCCAAAGAAGCACTGCATCACGATATGGATGCGACAGAATTTGGTGATCCGATTGGACAGGTGCCGCGTATGGATACACTGGCATTCCCGGCAGACGAGCGTCTGATCGGGCTTGCAAAAGCGGCAAATGAAAAGGTAAATCCGGATATTCATACATTTGTCGGAACGGTGGCGAGTGGTGATCAGTTTATTGCAAGCCAGGAAGCAAAAGATAAGATTGTAAATAATTTCCATGCTTACTGTACAGAAATGGAAGGGGCTGCGATTGCGCATGCCGCATATCTGAACAAAGTTTCGTATGTCATTATTCGTGCTATTTCGGACAAAGCCGACAACAGCGCACATGTTGACTATCCGGAGTTTGAAAAGATGGCAATTGCCCGTAATATCAAGCTTGTACAGGAAATGCTGACATCTATGTAAATAAGTTAGAAATTATTTTGTGACATAAGAAAAGAAAATCGGACAGTATGCGACAGATGCATGTCGAATACTGGGGAACGAATTTTCGGCCCTCCTCTAAGATTTCAATTATAATGCTTAGAAAAGGAGGGCTTTTTTATGTTGAAAATGATAGTAGAAAAACAAGTGCTGCTGATAATTGCGGGAGTGTTTATGGCATTGGGGATCGGGAGTAAATGTGTGGTCGATGCGACGCTCAGAAAACTGGTGTATGGAGCGGGAAATATGAATAAAAGTACACATCCGTTTATCCGGCTGGTGCGGGCGAAATTTGAGCATGCCTGTATGATCAGTGAGAAGGTGGAAAATGTAGGCGTTTTTGTGGATAAGTACCTGTATGAATACCGGGTGCTGGGGATACGTTTACATACGCTTCGGAGAATGGAGCGGATATCGGCAGTTTTATGTATTTGCTGCGGAGTGACCGGAGCAGGACTTCAGTATGTGCAGGATGGCGGAATGACGGATGTGGTACTTAAGACAGGCGCAATTGGGATCGGTGCAGGAATTTTTGTGTTTCTTTTTCATCTGACAACAGATGAAAAATATAAGCTGCAGGTAGCAAGAAACTATATGGTTGACTATCTGGAAAATATCTGTTTGCACCGGTATGAAAAGGCTTACCGGAAAGAGAAGGAAGAGAGCCAGAAAATGAAAGAGAAAGTGGTCGCAGCGAGTGTGGATGTTAGTATGAGCAAGAATATGGCAGTGAATGGAGAAAGTTCAGTTGTAGGAGTGGACATGTCTGCAGAAAAAAATGTGGGGACGTGTACAGATATGATGATGGAGAAAGCCGGAACGGCAGGTACAGAGACATTTGCAAATAAATATCCAGAAAATGAAAATATAGTGGCAGCAAACGCAACAGTTACCCCAATCCGGAAAGAACTGTTGAAAGGGGATTCGCCGGAAGAGAATATCCTGAGGGAAAAGGAAGAAAAGAAAGCAGAAAAAGAAGAGAAAGAAGAGAAAAAGTCAGTGGACAAGGATGTCCTGATCCGACAGATTCTGGAAGAATTCATGGCGTAAGCGAACTTTGCAGCAAGGAACAAGATCTGGGGTGTGGCAGGACTTATCTGGCGACACCCTATTATAACGTATTAAAACTTGCTATAATTTCCGTGATTTGTTAAAATTATGAAGAGAGTATGCATGTCCAAAGATATACGGATAATAACCGGACAGACCGGTCATGCAGAGAGTATTGAGGATGAAATACATGGGTAAAATATATTATATGATGGGCAAGAGTTCTTCCGGGAAAGATACTTTATACAAAGAAGTATTGAAAGCACTGCCGAAGCTTAAGACACTGGTGCTCTATACAACCCGCCCGATCCGGGAGGGAGAACAAGAAGGCATAGAGTATCATTTTGTGACGGACGAAGAGCTGGAGCGATTTGAGAAAGCCGGAAAAATAATTGAAGAAAGAACTTATGATACCGTGTATGGAGCGTGGAAATATGCTACAATAGAAGACGGACAGATAAATCTTGCGGCATATGATTATCTGGTTATCGGAACACTGGAGTCCTATGCCGGAATGAAGAAGTGCTATGGAGCAGAGAATCTGGTTCCAATCTATATAGAAGTGGAAGATGGTGAACGGCTTTCGCGGGCACTTTCGCGGGAACGGCAGCAGGAGCAGCCGAAATATGAAGAGATGTGCCGGAGATTTCTGGCAGATCAGAAGGATTTTTCCGAAGAGAATCTGGAAGAGGCAGGCATCGTCCGACGCTATTACAACGATGATAAGGTACAATGTTTAGAAAAAATTATAGGGGAAATACAAAATGGGAAGTTTTAAAGATGTGGTAGGCCACAAAGACATTATTCAATATCTGCATAATGCAATTTCAGAGGATCGCGTTTCACATGCATATATTCTGAATGGAGAGCGTGGATCGGGAAAGAAGCTGTTGGCGAGATTATTTGCCATGACACTTCTATGTGAAGAACACGGACCGGAGCCGTGTAATCACTGTCATTCCTGCAAGCAGGCAGAGAGTGGGAATCATCCGGATATTATTACGGTTGCACATGACAAGCCGAATACGATCAGTGTAGATGATATCCGTGTTCAAGTGAATAATACGATCGATGTCAAACCATATCAGGGACCATATAAGATTTATATTATCCCGGAGGCAGACAAGATGACGGTGCAGGCACAGAATGCCCTGCTTAAGACAATCGAGGAACCGCCGAAGTATGCAGTAATCTTACTGTTGACAGAGAATGCGGAACTTCTGCTTCCGACGATCAATTCCAGATGCGTTATGCTGAAGCTTCGTTATATCAAAGATAAACTGATCAAAAAATATTTGATGGAGAATCTGGAGATTCCGGACTACAAAGCGGAAGTGTGTACTGCATTTGCACAGGGAAACATGGGCAAAGCAATCATGCTGGCAAATTCCGATCATTTTAATGAGATCCGTGAGGAGGCAATCCAGCTCCTTAAGTATATTCATGAGATGGAGTTAAGCGAGATTGTGGATGCAGTGAGCCACATTTCTGTATACAAACTGGAAATCACAGATTATCTGGATATTATCATGATCTGGTACCGTGATGTCCTAATGTACAAAGCAACGAAAGATCTGGACAAAGTGGTATTCAAAGACCAGATAAAATATATTAAGGAACAGGCACAGAAGAGTTCCTATGAGGGAATTGAACTGATTTTAGAAAGTCTGGAAAAAGCAAAGACAAGATTGAAAGCGAATGTAAACTTCGATCTGGTTATGGAGCTTTTATTCCTTACGATAAAGGAGAATTAGTACGATGACAAAAGTAATAGGTGTAAGATTCAGAACAGCGGGAAAGATCTATTTCTTTGCACCGGGAAAGCTGAAAATACAAACCGGAGATAAAGTAATTGTAGAGACTGCCCGCGGGGTAGAATTTGGTACGGTTGTAACCGGAGAAAAGGAAGTGGAGGATGACAAGATCATGCAGCCACTGAAGCCGGTGATTCGTATTGCAACCGCAGAAGATAAGAAGAAGGATGCCAAGAACAGAGACAAAGAAAAAGAAGCTTTTGGCATTTGTTTGGAGAAGATCCGCAAACACGGTCTGGAGATGAAGCTGATTGATGCGGAGTATACATTTGACAATAATAAAGTGCTGTTTTATTTTACAGCAGATGGAAGAATCGATTTTCGTGAACTGGTCAAAGATCTGGCAAGTGTGTTCCGTACGAGAATTGAATTACGTCAGATTGGAGTAAGAGACGAGACGAAGATCCGTGGAGGAATCGGAATCTGCGGACGTCCGTTATGTTGTCACACTTATTTATCAGAGTTTGCGCCGGTATCGATTAAGATGGCAAAAGAGCAGAATCTTTCTTTGAATCCGACAAAGATTTCAGGTGTGTGCGGACGACTGATGTGCTGTCTGACGAATGAGGAAGAGACTTACGAAGAGCTGAACAGTCATTTACCATCTAACGGAGATCATGTGACAACACCAGAAGGGCTTAGAGGGGATGTACAGTCCGTGAATGTCTTGCGTCAGCTTGTAAAAGTAGTTGTTACGCTGGACAATGATGAAAAAGAGATCCGTGAGTACAAAGCAACCGAATTAAAATTTAAACCAAGACGCCGGAAGAAAGAGCAGAAGTTATCCAAAGAAGAGATGGCAGAGCTTAAGGCATTGGAAGGAAAACGTGGAGATTCTAAGTTAGATGATAATTAATCAAAAACCGGAAGAACGGCTGGACGATCTGCAGATCAAAGGGTATAAGATATTGCAGAATCCGGGACGCTTCTGTTTCGGGATGGATGCGGTGCTCTTATCTGCATTTGCAGATGTAAAGAAGAATGAGAGAGCGCTGGATTTGGGAACGGGAACGGGCATCCTGCCGATTCTGTTACATGCAAAATATAAGGGACAGCATTACACCGGGCTTGAAATCCAGCCGGAGAGTGCAGATATGGCAAGGCGAAGCGTAGCGTATAACAGTCTGGAAGACAAGATAGATATTGTAACAGGAGATATAAAAGAGGCGGCGGAACAATTCGGACCAGCCTCTTTTGATGTTATTACGACAAATCCGCCGTATATGATCGGAGAGCATGGTCTGAAAAATGAAAAAGAAGCACTGTACATTGCAAGACATGAAGCACTGTGTACACTGGATGATGTTCTGGCGCAGAGTGCGAAAGTGCTGAAAGTAAAAGGCCGTTTTTATATGGTGCATCGTCCGTTCAGACTGCCGGAGATCATGACGAAGATGTGTAACTATGGTCTGGAGCCGAAGAGAATGCGGCTGGTATATCCTTATGTGGACAAAGAACCAAATATGGTTCTGATCGAGGGAAGAAAAGGTGGTAATCCGAGAATGACAGTGGAGGCACCGTTGATCGTATATGAAAAAGATGGCAGTTATACACAAGAACTTTTGAAACTGTACGCAGGTGAATAGGCGACAGGTCATTTATAAGTGATTCTGCCGGGCGAATGATAGAGAAGTTTACTGGAATTGCCAGTCAGGGATTGTATGGATTCAATTTAAAAATTTATAATTAAAAAAGGAGACAGAAGATGGCAGGAACCTTATATTTATGTGCAACGCCGATCGGCAACCTGGAAGATATGACATTTCGTGCAGTGCGGATGCTGGGCGAAGTAGATTTGATCGCGGCGGAGGATACGAGAAACAGTATCAAGCTTCTAAATCATTTTGAAATAAAGACACCGATGACAAGTTATCATGAATATAATAAGATCGATAAGGGACATTATCTTGTAAGACGATTACTGGAAGGCGAAGATATTGCACTTATCACGGATGCAGGCACACCGGGTATCTCAGATCCGGGCGAGGAGCTTGTGAAAATGTGTCACGAAGCGGGTGTGACCGTGACGGCACTTCCGGGAGCGGCTGCATGTATCACCGCGCTTATCATTTCCGGACTGGGAACGAGAAGATTTGCATTTGAAGCATTTTTCCCCACCGATAAAAAAGAACGTCAGGACATATTGGAAGAGTTAAAAAATGAGACGAGAACAATGATCTTATACGAAGCACCGCACCGGCTTGTGCGAACACTGAAATTGTTAAATGAGACACTGGGGAACAGGAATGTCAGCATTTGCAGAGAATTGACGAAGAAGCATGAGACGGTATTCAAGACGACGCTTGCAGATGCACTTGCTTATTATGAAGAAAATGCACCAAAGGGCGAGTGTGTGATCGTGCTGGAAGGAAAGAGCCGACAGGAGATCCGTGAGCAGGAGACTGCAAAATGGGAAGAGATGAGCATCGAAGATCATATGGAACATTACCTGAAAATGGGAATAGATAAAAAGGACGCCATGAAAAAGGTGGCAAAAGACCGTGGCGTGAGCAAAAGAGACATTTACCAGGCACTGCTGTAGCGTGCAGATTGTACAGGAGGGAGAAAGATGGCAGGAGTATCATTGAAGCACATTTGCAAAACTTATCCAAATGGATTTGAGGCGGTAAAAGATTTTAATCTGGAAATAAAGGATAAAGAATTTCTGATTTTTGTCGGGCCATCAGGATGCGGAAAGTCCACGACACTTCGTATGATCGCAGGTTTGGAGGAGATTACTTCCGGAGAATTGAAAATTGGAGATACGGTTGTTAATGATGTAGAGCCGAAGGACAGGGATATTGCTATGGTATTTCAGAATTATGCGTTATATCCGCACATGACAGTTTATGAAAATATGGCATTTGGACTGAAACTTCGGAAGGTACCGAAAGACCAGATAGATAAGATGGTGAAAGAAGCTGCAAAAATCCTGGATTTGGACCAACTCCTTGATCGGAAACCAAAGGCATTATCAGGAGGACAGAGACAGCGTGTAGCGATGGGAAGAGCAATCGTGTGCAACCCGAAAGTGTTTTTGATGGATGAACCATTATCCAATCTGGATGCAAAATTGCGTGGGCAGATGCGGATTGAAATTTCTAAATTGCATCAGCGTCTGGAAACAACGATTATTTATGTTACACACGATCAGACAGAAGCGATGACTCTGGGAACACGAATTGTTGTTATGAATGCCGGCGTGATCCAGCAGGTAGACACACCGCAGAAATTATACGAAGAACCAGGTAATATGTTCGTTGCCGGATTTATCGGATCGCCGCAGATGAATTTTCTGGATGCGGTGTGCCAGGTGGAAGACGACGATGTGTATCTGACGATCGGAGAAATGAAACTTCACCTGCCGGAAACAAAGGCAGAGAAATTAAAAGCCGGTGGATACGATGGAAAGACGGTTGTTCTTGGAATCCGTCCGGAAGATCTGCATGACGAATCGGAATTTGTTGAAAGTTCACAGGGTACAGCTCTGAAAGCGAAAATCCGGGTATATGAAATGGTGGGGGCGGAAGTTTTCCTGTGTTTTGAATATGAAGGAACAAATATGACGGCGAGAGTAGCACCGAAGACAGCCGCAAGAACCGGAGATATTGTAAAATTTGCTCTGGATGTGGATAAAATCCATGTATTTGATAAAGATACAGAAAAGACGATCACTAATTAAGGTCAGATTGTGTTGGATTGTACTTTTTCAGTGAATAGTTAGACACTTATACTTTACTATGCTAAAATGGAAGAGCGTGTAACAAAAGGGGCGGTTGTGTCAGAGAGAACAGCCCATATGAAGTACAGGAAAGATTAGGAGGACAGACAGAACATGATTAAATTATACGATGGAGGCGCATATCTGTTAAACGGAACAGAGATTGTAGAATCGGCTGCAGAAGTCGGAGCGAAGACCGGACAGACACCGGATCAGAAAGAAGCAGCAAAGCAGACAATGGCTTATCATATTTTGGCAGACCATAATACTTCCGGCAATATGGAGCAGCTGCAGATTAAATTTGACAAACTGACTTCTCATGATATTACATTTGTAGGAATTATCCAGACAGCGAGAGCTTCAGGACTGGAGCGTTTTCCAATTCCTTATGTACTTACAAACTGCCATAACTCACTGTGTGCAGTAGGCGGAACAATCAATGAAGATGACCACATGTTTGGACTGACTTGTGCAAAGAAATACGGCGGAGTTTATGTACCGCCTCATCAGGCTGTTATCCACCAGTTTGCAAGAGAAATGCTTGCAGGCGGCGGTAAGATGATCCTTGGCTCGGACAGCCATACCCGTTACGGAGCACTTGGAACGATGGCAATGGGTGAAGGCGGACCGGAGCTTGTAAAACAGCTTCTGAATAAAACTTATGATATTAAGATGCCGCAGGTAGTAGGAATCTATCTGGATGGAGAGCCGATGAAAGGTGTCGGACCACAGGATGTGGCACTGGCAATCATTGGAGCGACATTTAAAAATGGCTATGTAAACAATAAAGTGATGGAATTTGTCGGACCGGGTGTAGAAAAGTTAAGTGCAGACTTCCGAATTGGCATTGATGTTATGACAACCGAGACGACATGTCTGTCATCTATCTGGAAAACAGATGAAAAGATCAAAGAATTTTATGAGATCCACGGAAGAGTGGGAGAGTATAAAGAATTGAATCCGGGAGCAGTTACTTACTATGATGGTATGGTATATGTGAACTTAAGCGAGATCAAACCAATGATCGCGATGCCGTTCCATCCATCGAATGTCTACACAATCGATGAAGTGAATGCAAACTTAAAAGATATTTTGCATGATGTAGAGCAGAAAGCACTGGTAAGCCTGGACGGGGCAGTAGATTATTCTCTGCAGGATAAGGTTGTAAATGGTAAATTATATGTAGATCAGGGACTGATCGCAGGATGTGCCGGTGGTGGTTTTGAAAATATCTGTGCGGCAGCAGACATTATCAAAGGTCACTACATAGGGGCAGATGCATTTACATTCAGTGTATATCCGGCAAGTACACCGATTTATATGGAACTTGTGAAGAATGGCGTAGTGGCAGATTTGATGGAGGCAGGAACGATTGTGAAGACAGCATTCTGCGGACCTTGCTTTGGTGCAGGAGACACTCCGGCAAACAATGCATTTTCTATCCGTCACTCAACAAGAAACTTCCCGAACCGTGAAGGTTCCAAGTTACAGAACGGACAGATTGCATCCGTTGCACTTATGGACGCAAGATCAATTGCAGCAACAGCGGCAAACAAAGGCTTCCTGACACCTGCAACAGATATGGATGTCGAATACAAAGGACAGACCTATCATTTCGATGAGAAGATTTATGCAAACCGTGTATTTGACAGTAAGGGCGTAGCGGATCCGTCGGTAGAGATCCAGTTTGGACCGAATATCAAAGACTGGCCGGCAATGGCAGCACTTCCGGAGAATCTGCTCTTGAAAGTAGTATCCGAGATCCACGATCCGGTAACGACAACAGATGAGCTGATCCCATCCGGAGAGACTTCTTCTTATCGTTCGAATCCTTTAGGACTTGCAGAATTTGCACTGTCCAGAAAAGATCCGGCTTACGTTGGAAGAGCCAAAGAAGTGCAGAAAGCGGAGAAAGCAATTGAAGCAGGAAAATGTCCGTTGGATGAATTAGAAGAATTAAAACCAGTTATGGATGTGATACATACAAAATATCCGGAAGTCGGAAAAGGCAACCTCGGAATCGGAAGTACAATCTTCGCTGTAAAACCGGGAGACGGTTCTGCGAGAGAACAGGCAGCATCCTGCCAGAAAGTACTTGGTGGCTGGGCGAACATTGCAAATGAATATGCAACCAAACGTTATCGCTCCAACCTTATCAACTGGGGTATGCTTCCATTCCTCACAGAAGAGGATGACAAGAACTTAAGTTTCAAGAATGGCGATTACATCTATGTGCCGGAGATCCGCAAAGTGATCGAAGAGAAAGCAGCAGATGTAGCGGCATATGTAGTCGGTGATGAGCTTAAGGAGATTCGCTTGAAGCTTGGAGATATGACAGATGCGGAGAGAGAAATTATCTTGAAAGGATGTCTTATCAACTACTATCGTGGATAAGTATGTGGATAGAATAAAAAACGCTGAAAAGGGGACGGGGATTTTCTAGAAAATCCCCGTCCCCTTTTCAGCGTTAACCTTTTTTCCAACTTTTATGCAACACTTTTCCACATGTTTTCCTCTAATGTATGTGGAAAATAATTCATCGATGATGGAAACAGTATCTAACAGGGAGGTCATTTATGAAATGTGATGTGGATACGTTCGCGCGGATGTATGAAGAGATTTATAAAGATTTGTATCGATTTGCATTGTGTATGATGAAAAATGAACAGGATGCAGAGGATGCGGTGAGTGATGCGGTACTTTCCGGGTATGAGAACATCCGGAAACTCCGGGATGAAAAGGCTTTTAAAAGCTGGATGTTTACAATACTGGCGAACACATGTAAGAAGAAACTGCAAAATAGAAGCAGAAAGTTTCGTATGGAGAAGGATATGGAGTCGTCAGAGTCGGAGAGAAATAATTTTAGAACCGGACATCCGGATTATGGAATATCCGTAGATGTGCAACGTGCATTTTTGCATTTGTCTGAGGAAGAGCAGACAATCATTGCGCTGTCTGTATTTGGTGGATATAACAGCAAAGAAATCGGCGAAATGCTGAAGCTGAATGCCAATACGGTACGGTCTAAGAGAAGCCGCGGACTTGAAAAGATGGAATATATATTAGCGTAGGGAAAAGGAGCGTGCAATATGGAGAAAAGAGAACAGGATCTTTTGTATAAGATAGAAGTGGGCAGCGAAAATGTAGTAGTTCCGGATAGCCTGAAACCGGAAAATATGAAGAAAAAACTGGAACAGTGTGCGTGGGAAGAACGCAGGAGAAAAAGACGCAGACAGTGGAAGCTCGCGGGTGCGGCAGCAGCCTGTATTGTATTGGTGGCAGGAATCACAGTATACCAGAATCGGACGAGAATGGTAAAATCGGATTCTGCTGTGATAAACAGCGCTGATTCTTCGGATGGTGTAGTGGCAAAGTCTGTTGAGAAATGTCCGGTAAATAAGGGGAATCAGGAAAACCAGAAATATTATGCAAAAAGTTACAAAGAAATCCGTAAATATATAGAAGCGAGTGAGAAAGAGGAAACCGCCAAAGGAAGCACAAAAGAACAACAGTCATGCGCAGACGCGACAGGAGATTATTCAAATACGAATGTGCGTCAGGAAGGTGTAGATGAAGCAGACGTGGCAAAGACGGATGGTCGTTATCTCTATGTGTTAGAGGATGGCGGAGACTATGTTTCTATCGTAGACACGAAAACAAGTATGAAAATAATCAGTGAGATTAAGGCACCGAAGGATGAAACTATCGAGGAATTTTACCTGACAGAAAAAAATAAAAAAGTGGTAATGATATGCAGTAATTCATCGGATGACGATTATGAAGATGTGGAAGATGTTACCAGGAGTTCTTTAATAAGTAAACAAACAGAAGGAACCAGAGTAGTAACTTATGATGTACAGGATAAAAAGCATCCAAAGAAAGCGGGCGAAGTATCACAGAACGGTGAGTATGAGCTTTCAAGAATTTCTGACGGGTATCTGTATATTTTCTCGAATTACTGGGTAGCGGAAAAATGGAAGAAAAAGCACCCGTCCACTTATATTCCATATGTGGATGGCAATCTGATGAAGGCGAAAGATATTTATTTACCAGAAGGAACAAAAGGATGCATGTATGAAATTGTTTCGTCAATTAATCTGAAACAGCCGGATAAGATCGCAGACAGCAAAGCTATTTTTTCAGAAGGCGGAGACGCATATGTAAGCAACAAAAATATTTACTATTATGAAGAAGAATGGACTGGCAACGGAAAGCAGGAGAAGACATTACTCCGTAAACTATCTTACAAAAAAGGAAAACTGGCGGTTGTTGCGCAGAAGACATTCAAAGGATATCTGAATGATTCATTTTCGATTGATGAATACGATGGATATCTCCGCATGGTTGTGACGAGAGGTAAGACAAATGCGGTCTATGTCCTGGATCAGAAATTAAAGCTGACCGGAAAGATTACAAACCTTGCGAAAGACGAGCGCGTGTATTCTGCAAGATTTTTAGGAGATACAGGATATTTTGTTACTTATAAAGAAACGGATCCGCTGTTTTCGGTAGACTTATCTAATCCGAAGAATCCGAAGATCCTTGGGCGCTTAAAAATACCGGGATTTTCCAATTACCTGCATTTCTATGGAGAAGATAAGCTTCTTGGCATCGGAATGGATGTAGATAAGAAAGATGATGTAACAGATGGTGTGAAGCTGTCCATGTTTGATATTTCCGATAAAAAAAATGTGAAAGAGGAACATAAGTATACACTGAAAGATGTTTATAGTACAGATGTGGAATGGGATTATAAAGCGGCGCTTATTGATGTGGAAAAAAATATAATCGGCTTCCCGGCAGGAGGAGAAAACAGACAAATGTATTATTTATTCAGCTATACAGAAGAAAAGGGATTTCAGTGTAACATGAAAGAAAAGATTTATGGAAGTGATGCGTTATCGACAAGAGGTATATATATTAAAGACCGTCTATATGTAATCCATGGAAATGTACTGAAAGCGTATAGCCTGAAGACATATAAGAAAGTTGATGACTGTCTGTTGTAAACGGAATTTACGCTGTAAATATAATTGTTGACTGGGTGCTGCATACTGTTGCAACAAAAAAATAGAAGTTTAATCTTATAATATGTAAATAGCAGATATAAAAATAAAGAAAACCTTCGGCAAAGGATTCCTGATTTACATGAGGTGAAAAAGGAACCGATATGTCGGAGGTTTTCTCTGTTTGGGCTCCGGATGAAAGTGCCAATTGCAAATTCTGTTGGGGCTCTATAGGGCTAAGATTTGGCTAAATCGATTTATTTTATTGCAGACAGACGGCTTCTTAAGATCGGTCCTACAATCATAGCGATAATGATCTTAACAGCATCTCCGGCAAGATACGGAAGCACGCCGACAGATAATCCTGCCATGAAAGAAATATGCATCTGGTAAGCAAGCCATGCAGTTCCGAAAATGTAAGCAACAGCAAGACCGAGTACCATGCCAAGAACAGCCGGAAGCTTTTTGCCGCCAAATTTGTTAGTACCGATTCCTGCGATTATCGTCATGAAAATGAATCCAATCAGATATCCGCCAGTCGGTCCGGCAAGTTTTTCAAGTCCACCGGTAAAACCGGAAAATACAGGCAGACCTGCAATTCCGAGAAGCAGATAAATGATATAGCTGAAAAGTGCATCATTCCAGGAAAGAATAAAAACAGCGATATATATAACCAGATTTGTCAGTGAAATCGGCACCGGACTGACTGGAATTGGAATAGCAAATGGTGCCAGAATACAGATAACGGCAGTGATCAAAGCAATCTCTACCATACGTTTTGTAGTAAAAGCTGATTTAGTAGTTGATGTCTCCATGTAAAAAGTCCTTTCTGTGATGTGAGTTTGTTCGTACAATAATCATTTGTTTAACAAAGTCATTATAATTGTAGATATGAGGAATGTCAACTATAAAAATATAAAGGTTAACAATTAGGAGTCGAAAGATGTCATAAAATCACTTCCTGACAAGCACATCGAATTTGTCATCATTTAAATACATATTCAGTTTAATGAAACGTCCCGATTCTGGAAGCTTTGACACAGCGTGGATTGCATTTTTTATTTTGATATAGATATCGGTCACTTTCAATAAAATTGCCTGGTTATTCACACTGAAAAAACGGCATGTCACGCAGACGGAGCGCGCAGAGGATGAGGCAGTGAGCGTGGAAGTTACGGCAGAAAAAGCTGCAAATTATATAGGAGAGGAGTACAGAGATGATGATTTTGAGTCTGTTTGTTATGGCTTGAAAATGTTATGCTATGTATCAGAATAACATGAATAAAAAGTCAGAATTGACAGATAATAATAAAATAACAATGATGAAATAAAATAATATAATAAAAATATAAAAATAGTGTTGACAAAATAGAAGCGCGGTGCTATTATAAAGTCAATCCAAAAGAGATACGAAATCTAAAAATCAAATAAAAGAAGATCTGACGAGAAAGGATTTTCGAAATAACATTTGAGAGATTTGAAGATTTGGAAATTCATGTAAAGGAGGCTTATTCCGTTGGACAGTTTAATCGATTCATCAATTCAATATGTTAGTGGTATGGCAGAGAATGATTCCCGAAAAATAAGCCTTTACCATAGAAGTTAGAATCCGGTAAGATTAGAATGGAAGAAAAAAAGAAATCGGAGATGTCAAGAAACCGGAAGATAGAATAAAGAGTTACATCTGCACAGACATATTGGAAATAAATACCACAGGTAGAAGAAAAACGAGTAAAACTTATGTGAAGTTATAAAATGTGTAAAGAAACATTTTATACATACCCCTTACTCATCCTTAAAAATAGAAAGGAAAAGGTTACGGGAATTGGTAATAATATTTCCTCCGATTTAATATAATAATAAATATGATAAAATTCAATATAAGATAGCCATTGCAATCAGGAACGACTGTAATGGCTATTTTAATGTTACATTTTTGTAATATTTTTTTAACAAATAGAGCGTATATTTTGACAATGCTAATACCATATGCTAAACTTATATCATCTTTAAATATAGTAAAATAGTAGAAATATAATTAAATTTTGAGGTGAGAAATTTGGATAAATATGAATATCGGGTTAAGACCGAGCAGATGCTCGAATACGTGGAGCAGAAGCAGTATAAAAAAGCTATGGAGATCGCAGATACGATTGACTGGCGTAGAGTAAAAAATGCATCCATGTTGAATACCGTCAGTGAGATTTACGAATGTAACGGAGAGTATCAGAAGAGCAGGGATGTGCTGTTCCTAGCATATGACCGTGCACCTGGAAGCCGTAAAGTTATATACCGGTTAGGTCTTCTGGCATTGAAATTGGAGGATACACAGGAAGCTTCTGACTGTTATGAAGAATTTGTTAAAGTGGCACCGCGTGATCCGAATCAGTATATTTTGAAATATAAGATTCTGAAAACACAGGGAGCTGATCTGGAAGAACAGATTCGTGCACTGGAAGATTTCAAGAAATCTGAATATGTTGAGAAATGGGCATATGAACTGGCATTATTGTATCACGAGGCAGGAATGACAGCGAAGTGTCTGGAAGAATGTGATGATCTGATCTTGTGGTTCAGTGAAGGCAAATATGTATATCAGGCGATGGAATTAAAGATGAAATACAAACCGCTGACTCCGCTTCAGCAGGAGAAGTATGATAGCAGACCTGGCGGAGTAAGACCGGAACCGGCATTTGACGAAGAGGATGCTGAGAGCGAAGAAGAGGATATGCCGGAAGAGAGTGCGGCAGAAGAGGCAGTCGAAGAAGAGAAAGCTTATGAAGCAGAACCGGAAGAAGTCGTAGAGGAAACTTACGAAACAGAACCGGAAGAAGTTACCGAAGAAGCAGTGGAGCAGGAGGTTTACGAAGCAGAGCCGGAGGGAATTGCAGAGGAAACTTATGAAGCAGAACCGGAAGAAGCGGCAGAGGACGTTTACGAAGCGGAGCCGGAAGAAGTTGCAGAGGAAGCTTATGAAGCAGAGCCGGAAGAAGTTGCAGAGGAAGCTTATGAAGCAGAGCCGGAAGAAGTTGCAGAAGAAGATGTTACGCTGGAGACAATGGAACCTGCAAGTGATCCGGTACAGGAGATCAATATAGAAGAAAAGGCAATGGCTGAGAAGGAAGAAGAACTTCTGCTTGGCGGACAGATGAAGATTGAAGAGATCCTGCAGGAGTGGGAAGAAAAGCAGAAAGCAAATGCAGAAGCAATCAAAGAGCAGAAAGCCAAAGATGAAGCGCGTCTTGCAAAAGAAAGAGAAGAAGCAAGAAAACGCCGCGAAGCAGAACGACTTGAACTGGAGCGAAAGGCTGCTGAGGCTGAGGCAGAGCGCAAGCGTATAGCGGCAGAAAAAGAAGCAGCAAGAAAGCGTGCCGAGGAAGAAGCGAGAAGAAAAGCGGAAGAGGAAGCTGAGAGAAAGCGCAAAGCCGAGGAAGAAGCGAGAAGAAAGGCTGAAGAAGAAGCAGCAAGAAAGCGTGCCGAGGAAGAAGCAAGAAGAAAGGCTGAAGAAGAAAGAGCCAGAAAAGAAGCTGAAAAAGAAGCCGCTATCCAGGAAGCAGCCAAAAAGGCAGCAGAACGACTTGCAAAACAGCAGACAATGGGTAAGCCGGACGAGAAAGTTACAGAAGAAAAGAAAAATACACAGCGTCTGCCAGACGATATTTTAGATTTGGTAGAGCAGCTTGAAAGCAGAGCAGCAACACCTAAGACTTCAAAAATTGTACTGGATGAAGATCTGGATGATGAAGAAGATCTGGAAGATGCAGTATTTGGTGGAGCAGAAGATGACTTCGACGGTGATGATTTTATTGAGGATGACTACAATGAAGAAGAATATGTAGAAGACTTCGATGAGGCTGATTTTGACGAAGGAGATTTCGGCGAGGAAGACTTTGACGAAGAGGATTTCGCAGAAGACGGCGAAGATTTTGATGAGGTTGATTTTGACGAAGGAGATTTCACAGAGGAAGGCTTTGATGAAGAGGATTTCGCAGAAGACGGCGAAGATTTTGATGAGGCTGATTTTGATGAAGGAGATTTCACAGAGGAAGACTTTGATGAAGCCGATTTTGATGAAGAAGATTTTGAAGAAGCATCCGCGGAGGAAGAAGATTTTGTAGAAGGAGATTTCGCAGAGGAAGATTTTGCAGAGCCGGAAGAAGTATCTGCAGAAGATGAGCCGGAAGAGGTTTCTTATGAAGAAGCTGAAGAAGAAGACTTTGATCTGGATGATTTCTTCAATGATGACAAAGATGATGATACAGATCTCGGTGAAGCGCTTGAGATCGAGGAGCCTTCAGAGGCAGAGATACAGAAACGTATCAAGAAGTCTAAAGGTGGCGGAGTTCCGTTTGATACAGGATTTGTAGTAACCGGTCGTTATGACTTAAATGCAACAAGTGAGATTGGTCTGAAAGCCGGACTTACAGAAGAACAGAAGAAGTTATTCTCTTACTTTGTACCAGTCAGAGGTATGAGTGAGCAGATTGTAGAAGTTCTGGATAATGACCGCCGTGCACAGAGAGAAGGAACTTCCAAGACAGGAAACCTTATGGTTATCGGAAGAAAAGGATCTGGTAAGACAGTTCTTGCTGTTGATATTGTAAAAGCAATCCAGAAACAGCGTAACCTGAAACAGGGTAAAGTTGCAATTGTAACAGGAGAGTCACTGAATAAGAAAGAGTTATCCAATATTATCCAGAAACTCCGTGGTGGAGCGATCATTATCGAAAAAGCCGGTAAGTTAAATTCCAGAACAGTAGAAGAGTTAAGCTATCTGATGGAAAGAAAGACAGGAGAGATGCTGTTTGTACTGGAAGATCAGAGAAAACCACTGGAACGTATTATGACAGCTAATCCGGATTTCAAACGCAAGTTTACTTCAAAACTGGAGCTGCCGGTATTTATCAATGATGAGCTGGTAACATTCGGTCAGACATATGCGAAGGAAAATGGATATAAACTGGATGAAATGGGAATCCTTGCATTATACAGCCGAATCGATGTAATGCAGAGAGAGGATCATGCCGTAACAGTTGCCGAGGTTAAAGAGATTATGGATGAAGCAATTGCTCATTCACAGAAAGCAAATGTAAAACATCTTGCAAGAAGAGTTTTTGGAAAAGGAACGGATCACGCAGACCGGATCATCCTTAAAGAAGAGGATTTCAGAATTTAGTTTGATAATAAAAATAAATTCAAACTATAAATGAGAAAAAAGAGTTTTGACAGATAATGTTTGTCAAAACTCTTTCTTTTTACCTTGTTCTAACGTATAATAAATATATTACCATAAGAGTATGGGAAGGTGGAATTATGGCTGAAAGAAAGAAAAAAACATATGAGATCGGGGAGCTGGATCAGTATCTTTTTGGACAGGGGAACCATTACGAGATATATAAGAAGCTGGGATCGCACCGAGTAAAGGATGGACACCGCCAGGGTGTGTATTTTGCTGTGTGGGCACCACATGCGAAGTCGGTATCCGTTGTCGGTGAATTTAACGAATGGGATACACAGGCGAATCCGATGAAGCGGGAAGAGCCGTTGGGAATTTATACGTGCTTTATACCAAAGGTACAGGAAGATATGATGTATAAGTATTGTATTGAGACTTATACGGGAGATTACATTTTCAAGGCAGATCCATTTGCAAACTATGCAGAGTTACGACCGGGAACTGCATCGAGAGTGCATGATATCAGTGAGCTGAAATGGTCGGATACGCAGTGGATGAAGCGCAGGGAAGACTGGGATCATAAGAAAGAACCAGTGTCTGTGTATGAAGCGCATATCGGTTCGTGGAAGAAACATCCGGGGCGTGAGGACGATGGATTTTATACATACCGGGATTTCGGTAAAGAGATAGTCAAATATGTAAAAGACATGGGTTATACGCATGTGGAGCTGATTGGTATTGCGGAGCATCCGTTTGACGGTTCATGGGGATATCAGGTGACAGGGTATTATGCACCAACTTCCAGATATGGAACCCCGCAGGATTTTGCATGGATGGTCAACCATCTGCATCAGCATAATATCGGTATCATTCTTGACTGGGTGCCGGCACATTTTCCGAAAGATGCACACGGACTTGCTGATTTTGATGGAACCCCAACGTTTGAATATGCAGATCCGAGGATGGGAGAACATCCGGACTGGGGAACGAAGATTTTCGATTATGGAAAGAATGAAGTGCGGAACTTCCTGATTGCCAATGCGTTGTTCTGGGTGGAATACTTCCATATAGACGGTCTTCGCGTAGATGCGGTTGCGTCCATGTTATATCTGGATTATGGAAAGAATGCAGGAGAGTGGGTGCCGAATAAGTACGGAGAGAATAAGAATCTTGAAGCGATTGATTTCTTTAAGCATCTTAATTCGGTTGTGCTTGGCCGTAATCCAGGTGCAATGATGATTGCTGAGGAATCTACTGCATGGCCGAAGGTAACCGGGGATGTGGAAGATGACGGACTGGGATTCAGCTTGAAATGGAACATGGGCTGGATGCATGATTTTACAGAATATATGAAATTGGATCCGTATTTCAGAAAAGATAATCATAATCTGATGACATTTGCAATGAGTTATGCATATAGTGAGAACTATATTCTGGTTCTGTCGCATGATGAAGTTGTACATCTGAAGTGTTCAATGTTGAATAAGATGCCGGGACTTGGATTTGATAAATATGCGAATCTGAAAGTCGGATATGCATTTATGATGGGACATGTCGGTAAGAAACTGTTGTTTATGGGACAGGAATTTGCACAGCTCCGTGAGTGGAGTGAGGAGAGAGAGCTGGACTGGTATCTTCTTGCAGAGCCGGAACATCAGGCGATCCAGAACTGGGTACGTGATCTTCTGCATTTGTATAAGAATAAAAAAGCGATGTATGAGGCAGATCATGAATTTGGTGGCTTTGAGTGGATCAATGCTGATGACGCATACAGAAGTATTTTCAGCTTCATGCGTCATTCCAAAGATGGCAAGAAGAATCTGTTGTTCGTATGTAACTTCACACCGATGGAAAGAGCAGATTATCGTGTCGGTGTTCCGAAGAGAAAACAGTATAAGTTGCTGCTGAACAGCGATGAAGAGAAATACGGTGGAACGGGTGAGAAACGCCCGCAGGTATACAAAGCACAGAAGCAGGAATGCGACGGAAGACCATATTCATTCGCATATTCACTTCCACCATACGGCGTAGCAGTTTTTGAATTTTAAGAGTAACTATTCAGAACCAAGTATAAAAAGAAGAACCGGATACACATGTTTACATGTGAGTATCCGGTTCTTCTTTTTATACAGGTGACTCGAATAGAGTCACCGCCCCGAACATGAGCAAAAGAGCTGCAAAGCAGCGAAAAAGCGCGAGGACGCGCGGTTTTGCGAATGAGCGGGTAGGGTTCTGAATAGAAAAAGAAACTCGAATAGAGTCACCGCCCCGGACATGAGCAAAAGAGCTGCAAAGCAGCGGAAAAGCGCGAGGGACGCGCGATTTTGCGAATGAGCGGGGATGGTTCTGAAAAGTAAAAGAAACTCGAATAGAGTCACCGCTTAGCTATTTCACTTCCTCCATCGTCGGGATAGAGACAGCCGCCCCCGCTCTGGAGCAGGTAATGGCAGATGCTTTTGACGCCAGTTCCAGCGAAGCAGGAATATTTTTGCCGTGTAACAGTCCGGATAAAAAGAACCCGGTAAATGTATCTCCGGCAGCGGTTGTGTCTACAGCTTTTATTTTAAAGGCTGGCTGATAAATCTGTGTGTCGGAAGAGAGATACATAGAACCTTCTTCGCCGAGTGTCAGTACAAAATCGTTCTCAGGGAAAAGCTCCTGCAGTCTGGAAGCAAGCTTTTCGTTGTCGGAAATATCAGCATCCGACAGTTTGCTCTTAATCAGCCCGGCAGCTTCAATCTCATTTACAAAAAACAGATCAATGAGATGCAGCGGAAGTTCAAAAATCTTCGCATCCATTGGAGATGGATTCAAGATGATCTTCATGCCTCTGGCTTTCGCATTGATAATGATATAAGAGAGCTGATTGATCTCATTCTGGAGAACCAGGTAATCTCCTGAGCCAAAATGAGAGAGAACTTCATCTGCATATATTGTTGTGATTTGCTGGTTTGTTCCGCCATAGAGAAGAATACAATTGTCTCCCTGCACATCATTCTGGATGATTGCATGCCCGGTTGGCGTTTTTGTGTCGGTATGCAGAAGTTCTGTATGTACTCCGGCAGCAGTTAAAATGTCAGAGAGAAATTGTCCATCAGCTCCGATGACTCCGGCATGCCAGACTGACATGCCGGCTTTTGCAAGGGCGATAGACTGGTTCAGTCCTTTTCCACCCGGATATTGTTTTAAATCTTCGGAAGAAAGGGTTTCCCCTTTCTTCACAAAGTGCGGTACTTTATATACGTGATCAATATTTAATGACCCGAAATTCAGTATTTTCATACCTGTATCCTCCGTCTGTAAAATATCGAAAGTACAGTGACTTTAGTTGGAGGAACTGTCGTCCGAAGAATTGCTGTCTGAGGAATCTGAATCACTTCCGGTCAGTCCTTTGAAAAAGTTCACGACTTTATCCCACCAGCCTTCAGTATCTGCATTCTGAACTTTGTCTTTGATATCGTCCAGTGTGCTGTTGCTGACAACATCACTTCCGAGAATATCATCTTTGGTCTGGCTGATGATTCCACCGGAATTGCTGTCATTTCCGCCGAAAAATCCTTTGATGTTATTGACTAGTTTTGTGAAGAAACCTTCGCTCTTGCCTTCCAGGTTGTTCAGCGTCTGCTGAAGAGATTTGACATCGTAATCATACTGGGAAATCTTCTCCATCAGGGATACGATCTTATCTTTCTGCTCGTCGGTGAGATTAACGTCCAGATCTTTCGCTTTTTCATCGACTGTATCTGCAATCTTATCTTCGTCGCTGATATCATTTGCAATGACATCTTCTTTGACATCGTTCATCAGATCTGTTGCCTTGTCCTGTCCGATATCGTCAGCAAGTTCACCGGTAGTTACAAGCTCTTCTGTAGCGGCTTCTTTCTGCCCTTCGTCCAATTTCTCACCGCTTGCAGTCTCATAAGCCATCATGATTCCGGTTAAAGCACCAGTTCCGGATACTTCGATCGGAGATGCCGCAACAACGTTGCAGTTTTCTACGCCGGAAGTTGTCAGAGTGCTGGCAATCATGGAACTGGTTACAAATGTAAGGTTTGCGACCTTCACCTGGATACCGCCGCTTGTAGTTGGTTCTACATAAGAACAGCTGTAGGTCTTGTGACCAATCTGCGCTTCAGATGCAATTCCTTCCATATATTTACGTTCATCCTGATTGGTAACTTCGATCGTTTCTACACTGTCCTTGCTTGTTCCGAAATATTCATACATAGACTTCTTCTGGTCGTCTGACAGGTTTGTCCCGATCGTAACAACTTTGGAACTGTCTGCGTTGGCGATCATCGGAAGACTTGCACATGTAAGTGTAACTGCCAGAGCAAGTGGAATGATTTTTTTAAATTTTTTCATAATAATGGCTGTTGCCGTACCTCCTTTATGACTGGTATTACCAGATGTATTTTTAATGAGTTTAAATAAAAATGATGCCAGAAGACTGCAGAAATGTATTGATTTTGCAATCTTTTCCATTATTATATGGGAGCTGGCATCATTATAGTATCATAATCGTTTTGGTTTGCAAAGAAAATCCGTCTTAACTCTTTCTGAAGATTTTCTTTAGGCGTTCTTCTAATATAGAAGAGGAAATCAGTCCGCCGAAAGAGGCGAGAACTGTACCGTTTTTAAAGCAGACAAATGTCGGGACGAGATCATCCGTATAAGTTTTGGCTAAGAGTGGTGATTCGTCAATGTCTACTTCTATAAATAAATACTGCGCATGGTATTTGCCGGATATTTCTTCTGCAATTGGTTTCATCATTGCACATTTTGTGCACCAGGATGCGTAAAACATCACAACGACCGGCACGCCGGAATTGTGTATAACAGCAGGAAAATTTGCTGTAGTGACATGCTTCATAAATCAGCCTCTTTTCTTCGTATGGCAGTCCGTGTCTGTATTCAGGTACCGGCATACTTCGCAGAAAGAATGTAAAAGACATGAGAATGGTCTGTGACAGCGCCTGTTGCAAATGTTGGTAAAACAAAAACAGGAGTGCCGTCGTCTTCGTATCGGTTTCATGAATGTGTACCTCTGCACAGACTATTGTTACTTTATTATATGATACAAAGTAAAAAATGCGTATGATGAACGTGCAAGAGGCATATGCTTATTTCCTTGCCGCAATCAGTTTGTTGATCGGATGTTTCATGGAAGAGAATTTCTCCTCGTATTCTGTCATGACATTGCCTTCGTTCATGGCAGGATCATGATGCAGGTCATAGGTACATGCGGTCATTTTCCAGATGTCGGATGTTTCCAACTGTTCGGTGGAGAAATCAAAGAGATCTCGGTTGTCTGTTTTAAATTCGACAGTGCCATCCGGAATGAGGATCTTGTCATAGCGGGCAAAAAATTCTGCAGATGTCAGACGTCTTCTTGCATGGCGGGCTTTCGGCCATGGATCGGAGAAATTCAGATAGATCCGGGATACTTCATTTTCAGCAAAAACTTCCGGAAGATCTGTGGCATCCATACAGATAAAGCGTAGATTCGGAAGATGGAGTGTGATTGTTTCTTCGGATGAAGAATCGGATGTTACCTCCAGCTTCTCGACAGCACGTAGAAGGACGCTGGAATAACGCTCGATGCCGATATAGTTGATATCTGGGTTCTGCTCTGCCAATGTCAGAATAAACTGACCTTTTCCCATACCGACTTCAATATGAAGTGGATGATTATTGTGAAAAATTTCGCTGTTCCATTTGCCACGGAAGTGTCGCTCATCTTTGATTACCATTTCTGAATTGGCAAGTACGCTCTCCGCACGGGGTATATTTCTTAATCGCATAGAATGTTCCTTTCTGATATTATCCTTATTAAATACATTTTTTCATGTATATTGCATGTGCTTTTCCAGTTTAACTTTTGTCCTTTAAAATGTCAAATTTGCTATGGATTTTTCTGGAAATAAGAGTATTATATAACATATACATAAAAATATGGAAAAAGAATGGAGGCGGATTATGGATTCTGTAGTAGAGCAGTTGAGTGAAATTGAAAAAACAGCAGAAGATATTGTTGAATATGCTGAAAAACAGAAGGCGGAGATTGAACATCAGATACAAAATGAACGAGACGTGTTTGATCGGGAAACAGAGCAGGCTACACAGGAAGAGCTTTCCAGAATTCGTGCGCAGGCAAAAGAAAAAATGGATGCAGTTATGGAGGAGCAGAGGGAGAAGAACCGGAAGCTTCTGGAAGAACTGCGAAAAGAATATGAAGAAAATCATGAGGCGTATGCCAGAGAGATATTAGAACATATCACAGAGGTATAGAACATGGGAAATGTTATGGCTTACAGCGGAATTGTCACGAAAGTCCACGGGATGCAGGCGAAACTTCTGTCGGAAGAGGAGCTTGAGGAAGTCGCATCCAAAAAGACAGTTCCGGAAGTAATTGAGTATCTGAAAGAAAAGCCGGCATATGCAGAGTATATGAACCGGCTGGAGGTAAAACTTTATCATCGAAGGAATGTTGAGAAAGTGCTGTATCAGTCTTTGTATGCAGACTGGTCCAGACTGTTCCGGTTTGCGGGAATGGAACAGAAGAAGTTTTTGAAAGTTTACTGGAAACGGTATGAAGTGGATTTGATCAATTACTGTCTTCGTATCGTATTTAATCATTATGAAAAACCATTTGATCTGGAATACAAGAAAGACTTTTTTGACCGGTATTCACAGATCTCGATTGACAAGATGATTACGTCCAGAAATATTGACGAGCTGGTAGATAATTTACAGGGTACGGAGTATTATGAACCGCTCATTAAGATAAAAGATTCAGGTGCAGCGACGTTGTTTGACTATGATCTTGCACTGGATCTCTATTATTTTACGACACTTTGGAGAAAACAGCGCAGACTGCTTAAGAAGAAAGAGCTGGAGATCTATACGCGAGACTGCGGAACAAAGATTGACCTTTTGAATATCCAGTGGATATACCGTGCGAAGAAATATTATCATTTACTGCCGCCGGATATTTATGCACTTACGATTCCAATCCATTACCGGCTGAATCTGGAAGATTTTAAGATGCTGGTAGACACACCGAGTGTGGAGGAATTTCAAAATCGGCTGGACGAAACATATTATGCGAAGAAATATGAGATCGGGAAGGAACAGAAGACGATGGAGCAGATCTATCAGGACTGCCTGCGTCAGTTGTACCTGTCAGACCGAAGGCGAGAGCCGTATTCGATCGCATCGATCAGCACATATCTGTTTTTAAAAGAAGAAGAAATTAAAAAGTTGACGACAGCGTTTGAGTGTATTCGCTACGGATTAACAACAACAGAGACTTTAGCATATATGAAAGGGGTGATTCGATGATCGTCAAGATGAAATTCTTAAGCATAAGCGGGCCGAAGACAGACATTGACCGTGTCTGCGACCAGTATCTTTCTAAGTATGAGATGCAGTTGGAAAATGCAGTGGCTGAGCTTAAGACAACGGACAATCTGCAGCCATTTGTAGATTTGAATCCTTACCGGGAACCGCTCGCGAAGGCGGAGCAGTTTACGGCAATGATCAAGGATGACAAGATCTGTCCGAAAGCAGTGACATCGCAGGAGGAGATGCTTGCAATGATCCGGGAAGTGAATCATGATTTTCTGGAACTGCAGGAACAGAAAGAATTATTAAAAAAGAAAGTAGAAAGTTTACGGGAAAGACTGGATGTATTGACACCGTTTCAACCGCTGGATCTGGATCTGTACAAAGTTATGCGTTACCGCTATATGAAGGTGCGGTTTGGACGGATTTTGGTAGATTATTTTAATCGGCTTGAAAAATATTTATTTGATGATCTGAATGCAGTATTTATAGAGGGAGCAAGGGATGAGAATTATGTCTATGGATGTTATTTTACATCCAATCCAGAAGCGAGCAAAATAGACTCTGTATTTAATTCACTTCATTTTGAGCGGATCAGCCTGTCACCAGATTTTATTGGAACGCCGACACAGGCATGTGAGGAATTACAGAAAGAGATTGGTAAAACGAAAAAGAAGATCAAGAAGATTAAGCAAAGTATCCGTGTGCTGGTTGAAAAGCATGCGGCAGAACTGTTAGGAGCGCAGAAGCGTCTGGAAGAATTGTGCAATATCTTTGATGTGCGTAAGATGGCAGCGCGAATTGAGGAAGGCGACAACAAGGAAGAGTATTACATCCTGTGCGGATGGATGGGCGAAGAAGATGTCGCTAAATTCCTGGAAGAGACGAAAAAGGATGATAAGATATTTGTTGTAGTGGAAGAAGACAGAGAGAAGTTCTTCGGTGAACCGCCGACAAAACTTAAGAATCCGAAGCTTTTCAAACCGTTTGAGATGTTTGTACAGATGTATGGGCTTCCGGCGAATGATGAGATGGATCCGACAATGTTCGTGGCACTTACTTATACATTTATTTTCGGCGCGATGTTCGGAGATGTGGGACAGGGCTTCTGCCTGTTTGCAATTGGTGGAATCCTGTATTTGACGAAGAAGATAAATCTCGCGGGAATTATATCGGTTGCAGGTATTTTCTCAATGGCATTTGGATTTATGTTTGGAAGTGTATTTGGTTTTGAAGATGTGATACCGGCACTATGGTTGAAACCGGTAGAAGCTATGACAAATCTGCCATTTATCGGGCAGCTGAATACGGTATTTATTGTGGCGGTTGCCTTTGGCATGGGACTGAACCTGCTGGTGATCCTGTTCCAGATGATCAATGCGATAAAAGCACATGATAGAGGCAATCTGTTATTTTCCAATAACGGGCTGGCGGGATTTATATTTTACGGATGTATCATTCTGACAATCGTTCTGTATATGACAGGACATAAGACGCCGAGTAATATTTTACTGGCAATCTGTCTTGGCATACCGGTCATCCTGTTTGTATTTAAAGAACCTCTGACGAATCTTGTGGAGCATAATCACAAGAAACTCGAAGAGGGAAAAGTGATGTTTCTTGTGCAGGGATTTTTTGAATTATTTGAAACGATGCTGAGTTATTTTTCCAATACATTGTCTTATGTGCGAATCGGTGCATTTGCAGTCAGCCATGCGGCGATCATGGAAGTTGTACTGATGTTGTCTGGAGCGGAGAGCGGAAGCGTGAATATCTTTGGCGTGATTCTCGGCAATGTGATCGTGTGCCTGTTAGAGGGACTGATTGTAGGAATCCAGGTACTCAGGCTGGAATATTATGAAATGTTCAGCCGTTTTTATAAAGGAACCGGAAGAGAGTTTAAACCATTTGATCAACATAAAAAAGAACATTAAGATCTGGAAAATAGGAGGATATTATTATGACACTGACTGTAAAATTACTGCTGATCGCAACTTTGATTCTGAGTATCATCATACCATTTGGGTATTATCTGCTTGGCGAGCAGTCGAAAAAACGCTATAAAAAAGCAATCGGAGCAAATGTGTTTTTCTTCTTTGGAGCATTTGTGATTGCGGGAATTATGTTATTTGGCGGAGACACTGTACATGCAGCAGAAGCTGCAACGCAGACCGCTTCTAATGCAACCGGATTCGGATATCTTGCCGCCGCACTTGCAACCGGTTTATCCTGTGTCGGTGGAGGTATTGCCGTAGCCAGTGCGGCAAGCGCAGCACTGGGTGCCATCAGTGAAGATTCCAGCGCACTTGGAAAATCACTGATCTTCGTAGGACTTGCAGAAGGTGTTTGTCTGTATGGACTGATCATCTCCTTCATGATCCTTGGTAAATTGTAAGATGAAAATGTATCTGATCAGTGATAATATCGATACTCTGACAGGAATGAGGCTTGCCGGTGTAGACGGCGTGATGGTGCACACGCGGGAAGAGCTGCGCAGTGCCATTGAAGAAGCGATGCATGATAAGACCGTTGGAATTATCCTGCTGACAGAAAAATTTGGAAGGGAATTTCCGGATCTGATCAATGAGATTAAACTGGAAAGGACGATGCCGCTTCTGATTGAAATTCCTGACAGACACGGAACCGGACGAAAAAAAGATTTTATCACTTCGTATGTAAATGAGGCAATCGGACTGAAGTTATAGATAGGAAGAAGGTGGCATGCTTGACATTAGAGGAGAAAATAAAGCATCTTCGCACGAAGGCGATGGAAGAAGCCCGTGGCGAAGGAAATGCAATCATCAAACAGCATGAGGATGCGCTCCGGCAGCTTGCAAAGCAGCATGAAGAAGAGGTGAAACGTCAGGTAGAGACGCGGATCAAAGCAGAGCAGGTAAGTGCAAAGCAGCAGCTCAATATGGCAATGTCAAAGGCGCAGCTCGAATTGAAAAGAGAGATCAGCGCGACGCAATTTGAATTAAAAAAAGAACTGTTTCAGGAAGTGGAAGAAAAACTGAATGATTATATGCAGACACCACAGTATCAGGCACTTCTTGTTACTTATATAGAAAAGGCTGCCAGATTTGCAGATGGAAAAGAGATGACGATATATCTTAATCCGTCGGATGCAAGATGGAAAGATTATTTGGAAGAGCATACCGGCATGAAACTTACGATCAGTAAAGAAGATTTTATTGGCGGGGTGCGCGCGGTAATTCATGAAAGAAATATATTAGTTGACTATGCGTTTAAGGGAGCGCTGGAAAATGAATCCCAGAAATTCTCATTCAAGGGAGGTGCGGGAATTGACTAGCGAAAAGACTGGAAAGATATATGGCATTAATGGTCCCGTTATCTATCTGAAAGGGAAGAATGGATTTAAAATGTCGGAGATGGTCTATGTCGGAAAGGAACGCCTTGTCGGTGAGGTGATTTCTCTGGATAAAGATCTGACAACGATCCAGGTATACGAGGAGACATCGGGACTGCGTCCGGGAGAAGAAGTTACGGCATCGGGCGCTGCTGTCTCTGTGACACTGGCTCCGGGAATACTAAATAACATATTTGATGGAATCGAACGACCGCTTGAGAGAATCGCAGAATCAGGAGGTGCATTTATCACACGTGGTGTCAGCGTGGACGAACTGGATAAAGAAAAATTATGGGATACACATATAACAGTGGGTATCGGTGATCTGGTGCACGGAGGAATGATTATTGCAGAAGTTCCGGAAACGCGTGCAATCGTGCATAAATGCATGGTGCCACCGGATGTAGAAGGAAAAGTAATTTCGGTTGTACCGGATGGACAGTATACGATCAAGGATACGCTGATAACACTGGAGCTTGCGGATGGGACATTAAAAGAACTGTCAATGACACAGAGATGGCCGATCCGTGTACCGCGGCCGGTATCGGAACGGTATCCGGCAAGCGTACCGCTTGTAACCGGACAGAGAATCCTGGATACCATGTTCCCGATTGCAAAGGGCGGAACCGCCGCAATTCCTGGAGGATTCGGAACCGGAAAGACGATGACACAGCATCAGATCGCAAAATGGTCCGATGCAGATATTATTATTTATATCGGATGTGGAGAGCGTGGAAATGAGATGACACAGGTTCTGGAAGAATTTTCCGAGCTGGTCGATCCGAAATCCGGCAATCCTCTGATGGACAGGACAGCGCTGATCGCAAATACTTCTAACATGCCGGTAGCTGCCCGTGAAGCATCTATTTATACCGGACTCACCCTGGCAGAGTATTATCGTGATATGGGGTATGATGTGGCGATTATGGCAGATTCTACTTCACGATGGGCAGAGGCACTGCGTGAACTGTCCGGACGACTGGAAGAGATGCCGGCAGAAGAGGGATTTCCGGCTTATCTTGCATCCAGACTGTCCGCATTCTATGAGCGTGCAGGTATGATGCAGACATTAAATGGAGCAACCGGATCAGTATCGATCATCGGTGCAGTATCGCCACAGGGTGGAGATTTCTCTGAACCGGTCACACAGAATACAAAGCGTTTCGTGCGTTGCTTCTGGGGACTGGATAAATCGCTGGCGTATGCGAGACATTTCCCGGCAATCCACTGGCTGTCCAGCTACAGTGAATATCTGAACGATTTAAGTGGATGGTATTCGGATCACGTATCGCCGAAGTTTGTAGATTACCGGAATCGTCTGATGGCAATTCTGAATCAGGAGAGCAGTCTGATGGAGATTGTAAAACTGATTGGTGGCGATGTACTTCCGGATGATCAGAAACTGATTTTGGAAATTGCAAGAGTGATCCGTCTTGGATTCTTGCAGCAGAATGCATTCCACAAAGATGATACATGCGTTTCGCTGGAGAAACAGTTTAAGATGATGGATGTTATTTTATATTTATATAAGAAAAGCCGGAAGCTGGTTGCGATGGGTATGCCGATGTCTGTGCTGAAAGCCGAAGGGATTTACGAAAAGGTAATCGCTATTAAATATGATGTGCCGAACGATAACCTGCAGCTTTTGGATCTGTATAAACGGGATATTGACGAGTTCTACGATCGTGTCGTAGAGAAGAATGCATAAAGGGGGAGTAAGTTGTGGCAATTGAATATTTAGGACTGAGCAGCATAAACGGACCTCTTGTTGTGCTGGAAGGGGTACAGGATGCATTTTATGATGAAATTGTAGAATTTGTAGTAGATCATAAGATCCATAAAATGGGAAGAATCGTGGAACTTGATGAAGACAAGGCAATCATCCAGGTATTTGAAGGTACGGAAAATATGTCGTTGGACAATACGCATACCAAGCTGACCGGACGTCCGATGGAAGTTGATGTGTCCCCGGAGATGCTGGGGCGTACATTTAACGGAATCGGCGAACCGATTGATGGACTTGGACCGATCACGGCAGCAGACAGGCGGGACATCAATGGGCTTCCGTTAAATCCGGTAAAGAGAGAGTATCCGAGAAACTATATCCGTACCGGCATTTCAGCAATTGACGGACTGACAACACTGATCCGTGGGCAGAAGCTCCCGATTTTCTCAGGAAACGGACTTCCGCATGACCAGCTTGCGGCGCAGATCGTGAAGCAGGCATCACTCGGCGAAGGTTCGGACGAGGAGTTTGCGGTTGTATTTGGCGCTATGGGTGTCAAACACGACGTGGCAGAATTTTTCCGCAGAACATTCGAAGAGAGCGGTGTATCCGATCATGTATGTATGTTCCTGAATCTTGCAAATGATCCGGTTGTTGAACGTCTGATCACGCCGAAAGTGGCACTGACAGTGGCAGAATATCTTGCTTTTGAGTGTAATATGCACATCCTTGTTATTCTGACAGATATGACATCCTTTGCGGAGGCGATGCGTGAAGTATCTTCTTCCAGAGGAGAAATCCCGTCAAGAAAAGGATATCCGGGCTATCTGTACAGTGAGCTGGCAACGATTTATGAGCGTGCCGGAATTGTAGAAGATTCGACTGGTTCTGTGACACAGCTTCCGATCCTGACGATGCCGAATGATGATATTACACATCCGATTCCGGATCTGACCGGATATATTACAGAAGGGCAGGTTGTTCTGGACCGGAATTTACACGGGCAGGCAATTTATCCGCCAATCAGTATCCTGCCGTCACTGTCCCGTCTGATGAAAGACGGGATTGGAGCAGGCTACACAAGAGAAGATCATCAGGATCTGGCAAATCAGTTATTTTCAGCTTATGCAAAGGTGGGGGAAGCGAGAAATCTTGCCTCCGTTATCGGAGAAGATGAGCTGTCACCGATCGACAAGCAGTATCTGAAATTCGGAGAAGAATTTGAAAAACGATATATCGGTCAGGGCCCAAAAGAAAACCGTACGATTCTGAATACGCTGGATCTCGGCTGGGAACTTTTAGGTTTACTTCCAAAAGAGGAATTAGACCGAATCGATACGAAACTGGTTGATAAATATTATAAGAAAAAAGAAGAGACGGATGAGGAAGAAAGTGAATCATAAGAAATAATTTTATTTCTATGACAGAGACCAGAATGAAAGCAGAAAAGGAGGCAGAGTATGGATCCGAGAGAATTTCCTACAAAAGGAAACTTAATGCTTGCCAAAAACTCGCTGGCACTGGCGCATCAGGGCTATGATCTGATGGATAAGAAGCGGAATATTCTGCTCAAAGAGCTGATGTCACTGATTGATGAGGCAAAGGATATTCAGGAAGAGATTGACCAGACATTTACAAAAGCATATGCATGCCTGCAGCGTGCGAATATCGAGCATGGAATCAGCAAAGTGCGGGAACTGGCATTTACCGTGCCGATCGAAGATTCTATCCGCATCCAGACGCGGAGTATTATGGGAACAGAGATCCCGCATGTCAAATACGATGCAAAGCAGAATGATCTGACGTATTCGTTCAGTACAACGAGAGAGTCGATCGATATTGCGCGAGAAGCATTCCGGGAAGTGAAAGATCTGACCATCAAATTGTCGATGGTGGAGAATGCGGCGTATCGTCTGGCAACGAATATTAAAAAGACACAGAAACGTGCCAATGCGCTTAAGAATATTACGATTCCGATGTACAGCAATCTGGTATACACGATCAGCAATGCGCTGGAGGAAAAAGAAAGGGAAGAGTTTACCAGATTGAAGGTGATTAAGCGGATGAAGTCGTAGAGGATTATATAATAATGAAATATAAGAAAAAGACTTGACAATTTTTGCGTGGGGGGGAGACTAAAACTAAAAAAGGGAGGCACAGGGGAATGAAAAAGTATAAAAAATATTTTATCATTACACTTATGTTAGCGTTCGTGTTTAGTTTTAGTTTTACTTCTTTACCGGTTTCAGCTGCATCAAAATATGGAACATATGGTAGAAGAACATATTACTATACTGTATCAAAAGCTAAGAATATTAGAATTGAAAAAAGAGGTAAAGCTGTTGGCAAGTATTTAAATGAATGGATGGAAGGCGGCGTGAAATTAGCTGTGAGCTATGCAATGGGAAATTATTCGATTCCATTTAGTATTGTCGAAATAATGGTTGGAGATGGTGGCGTTAAATATGATAAAAAATCATATTCATCCTATGTTTTTCAGGCAAAATATACGACAAGAAATATTTTTTATTATCAGGACAATGCAAAGAAAAAGAAAAAAGTAGTACTTTCTGATGAAAAAGGTGTAGCAGATGTGTTTTATGAATTTCATCCAGTTGGAGTTGGTTTTAAAAAGTCGACATATACTAAAAAATTAAAAAGTAAAGCAACCGTTAAAACAACTTATTATGATAAAAAGTCAAGGAACTTGGAAAGATGTAATATATTGGCAAATCATAATACAAAAGAAATGTGGACAATATCTTCAGAGCTTCTGACAGAAAAGTGGAGAAAAAAATAGCTCTAAAAGGAGTTGTCTCTTGTTGAGGGAAAATAATGAAAAAAAGAATTTTAATGTGCATAAGTACTGTTGTTGTAGTTGGAATTATAGCAATAATTATAGTTTTGAATGGACATACGACATTGGTAAGACAAATAGACAAAAATTTAGGTTCATCAACAAAATGGAAAATTATATCTGTCGAAAAAATGGAGAGTGATGAGAATCCAATTGTACATGACACAGATTTGCAGACGGTAATATATAAGAATCTTATTGATGAAATTAAAAAAACAAAGATGAAGCGTAAACGCAGAGAATTAGGGATGGAAATAAAAAAGCCACTCTATACAATGACAGTTTCTTCGGATAATGACTATATAACATTTACTGTAAATAATGAAGGTGAAATTCACTTAAATCAAACAGATATAACATATATTATTTTAAACGAAAATTCAAAACTATATGATGTACTCAAACAAAATTTTGGCTTGAAAAAATGATTAAAAGAGATAACAAAATAGTTAAGTGAAAGAAAACAGCTACGATATACTGTTGTGTAAGTATATTGTAGCTGTTTTAGCTGTCAGGGCATCCCCACTTTCTCTGGAACTTTTAATATGGCAGCTCCCGTTTACGCTGATGTTGACAGTTGTGCATGAATTGATTCACGGAATTACATGGGGAATATTTGCAGAAAAACATTTTCAATCTATAAATTTTGGCGTGATCTGGAAGATGCTGACGCCGTACTGCCATTGTTCGGTACCACTTAAGAAATGGCAGTATGTATTGGGAGCGGCAATGCCAACACTGGTTCTTGGAGCAGGGTTGGGAGTAGTGGCAATCATGACAGGCAATCTTGTGTGCCTTTATCTTGCGGAATTTATGACTCTCGGCGGCGGTGGAGATTTTTTGATTATTATGAAAATATTACGATATCACTCTGACAAGGAAGACCAGGTATATTATGACCATCCATATGAATGTGGAGTTGTTGTTTTTGAAAAATAGAACAAAAAAGAAATAAAAATAAGTTGAAAAGATGATTTGATAGTGCTAAACTCCTATAAAAGCATCTTTTTCTTTTGCGCTTTTAAGCGTGTCTTATTCATATCTAAAGTATCTGAAAGGAATTCATGCTTTTAAATTTCACTAATAACAGCAGGAGTCCTGAAGGTACTAACGAAGACCGCACAATTTCTTGTGAAGGACTCAGAATAAAGAAGGGAGTATTTCATGAGAAAAAACAGAGAGTACAAAAGTGATGTATTTTCCATGTTAATGGAAAGCAAAGAAAATGCGCTGGAAGTTTACAATGCATTAAACGATTCGGAATATACCAATCCGGAGGAAGTGGAGATTGTTCAGTTGGAGCGGGGCGTGTCGCTCTCCATTCGGAATGATGCTTCATTCATTATTGATATGAACATCAATTTTTATGAGCATCAATCCACATACAATCCCAATATGCCACTTCGAAGTTTAATCTATTTTGTAAATACATTGCAGGACTGGCTGAAAGATAATGACAAGGATCTATTCAGCAGAAGACAAATACAGATACCGACACCGCATTTTATCGTATTTTATAATGGGACACAAAAAAGAACGGAATACGAAGAAATGAGACTGTCGGATTCGTTTTACCACAAAGCCGAAGAACTGCAGATAGAGATCATCTGCAAAGTTTATAATATCAATCCGGAAAACAATCAGATTTTGAAAAGAAAATCAGCAGTACTGGAAGGATATACATATTTTGTGGAAAAGGTAAGGGAGAATCAAAGGCAGGGAATGAATCTGGAAGAGGCTGTGGACAGTGCGATAAATGATTGTATAACGAATCATATATTGGAAGATTTTTTCAGAAGCAGGAAGGATGAAGTGAAGAAAATGACACATCTGGATTATACGTGGGAAAAGCGGGAAAGGTTAATACGCATGGAAGAATATGCAGATGGCGAAGCGGCTGGAATACAGAAAGGCGAAGCCGCTGGAATACGGAAGGGCAAGATTGATTCGCTGATGGAAATCTTGCAGGAACTTGGCGATATTCCGGAAGTACTTCAAACCCGGATTGAATCAGAAAAAGACCTGCAGGTTTTAACGAGCTGGCTGAAAGCAGCCGCGAGAGCAGACTCTTTGAAAGAATTTCGAGAGAAAACAGGTTTGAATATTTAACGGTACTGCACCGTGGGTTTAGTCCGGAAATTATTTAAGCTATAAAATAAAAATTGTAACTAGTATGAATGAAAAGAGATTGGCGTATCAGTTGAATGATATGCCAATCTCTTTTTCAATCAATTCAGATTATGTAAGAAAAATATCATACTACAATTTAATATTCTGGATTATAACTGTCTGGATCTTTCAGCAGCAGCCTTGATACATTCCATAACCGAAGCGCGCATGCCGCCACGTTCCAGTGCTTCGCAGCCTTCGATGGTAGTTCCGGCAGGGGAAGTTACCATATCTTTTAAAGCACCCGGATGGATATCCATCTCAAGAAGCATCTTTGCAGTTCCAAGGCAGGTCTGCTCTGCAAGGCGGTATGCAGTAGCGCGAGGAAGTCCCTGTTTTACGCCACCGTCTGCCATTGCTTCGATGAACATTGCAACATAAGCCGGACCGCCACCGTTTAATGCGCAGGCTGCATCGATGAGATGCTCCGGAAGGAGTTCAACAACACCGATAGAGCTGTAGATGGATTTGGCGATTTCCATTTCATCTTCTTTGAAATCATTGTCAGAGCAAAGAGCAAATGCTCCTGCAAATACCATCGCCGGAGTATTTGGAAGAAGGCGCAGGATTCTAGGTGTACCATCGATCATAGCCTGAAGTCTTTCGACTGTTACACCGGCTACGATAGACATCATTGCTTTACCGTCCAGTGCTTTTTTGCACTGCTCTAAAGCTTCTGCGGCATTCTGAGGTTTAACGGCAAGTAAAATAATGTCGCTGTTCTTGCAGACATCTTCATCGTCTGCCGCGAGATTGACACCCCAGCCGTTTGCTTTTTCCATCATGGCAGGGTTAATGTCGTAAACGTATACATTCTCTTTTGCGAGTACACCGCTTTCCAGTGCGCCGTAGAGGATCGCGCCTCCCATGTTTCCGCATCCGATGACTCCGATTTTCTTTGTTACCATAATAATCGACCTCCTAAATCAAAATGTTTAATATGAATTATTATCAGACAGATTGTGTCGCGCGCTGCGCGTTCACAATCAGGCATCTGTATTCTTAAATTCTTCCCAGGCAGCAGTCAGTTTGTCCGGGGTTTCTAACAGCAGCTTTGTCCCTTCTGCTATACAGCGTGCAGCGTAAAGCATACCTTTGTGTCCGATACTCATGCCTGCCTGCTTTGCGGCAGCCCAGTGATGCAGAGACGTACCGCGGCACATGGTAGCAGCACTGATGGTGATGAGAGGAACGGTGTGGCTGACTTCCGTAGCGTCTGTACCGATGAAGATCGGAACAGGTTCCGGCTCCAGCGGTTCCAGTCCTTTGAAATAAATCCCGTCATTTTCCAACCCGGCTTCTTTACTGAGTTCGGCGGCAAATGTCAGTTCATCTTCGGTATATTCCGGAGTCGGGATATGTGTCATTGCCTCATAGTACAGCTCTGCAAGCACACGGTTGACTTTCATCTCTTTACAGCTGGTGACCAGTTCAATATCTACGGTTGTATCTGTCATCATGGCAGCACCGCGTGCACATTTATCCACACGTGCACTGGCATCTTCTGTGCGGGAACGCTTGAAAGAACGGATGAAATAATTCGTCTTTGCAAGATCCGGAACAACATTTGACGGGATTCCGTTATCGACATATGCATAATGCATACGGACTTCATCCGGCACATGTTCACGCAGATAATTTACACCGATATTCATAAGTTCGGCTGCATCCAGAGCGCTTCGCCCTTCCTGCGGAGATTTGGCGGCATGTGCGCTGACTCCGTGGAAAGTATAATTTTTCACATCCTGGGACATCCAGATATCGTTGCTGATCCGGTTCCGGTCAAATGGATGCCATGTTACGGCAACATCCAGGCCATCAAAGACGCCGGCTTTGTTCATAACAATCTTGCCGGACATGATCTCTTCAGCAGGACAACCGTAGACGCAGATCGTGCCGGGAATCTGTTCTGTTTCCATATGATTTTTCAGTGCGCAGGCGGCTCCGATTACGGCAGTGCCCAGTAAGTTATGACCGCAGGCATGTCCGACACCGGGAAGTGCATCGTATTCTGCGAGAAATCCAAGGATTGGTTTTCCTGTGCCCCAGGTTGCGGTAAAGGCAGTCTCAATATTTGCAGTTCCGCTTGAAACAGTAAATCCCTGTTCCTGTAAATAAGTACTTAAACGCACCGAAGATTTTTGTTCTTGATAGGCAAGTTCCGGATTGGCAAATATGTAATTTGCCGTATCAATTAATTCTGCCTGATGTGTTTTAAGCCAGTCTGCTACAATGTTACGGCTGGCGGAAGATTCGGAACAAATTTCTTCACTGAAATGATTGATCGTAGAATCTGTCATATTTAAACTTCCTCCGGGTAAGCACCCTCTAATACATCCAGATATTCCTGACCGAAAGTATCCACGTAATCAGCAAGGGCAAGATCAATTGCTTTCTGACCGTTTGTGCCAAGCTTTTCGATCAGTGTCTTACTAATTGTATCTTTCAGATGTGCGGTGTGAAAATTAAAATCTTTCATGCAGGAAGTGCCGAGATCCTTCTTCTTGGCAGCGAGAGCTTCGACATCTTCCGGCGTCAGTGGATAGCCCCAGTCAAATTCGCATTGTTCGCCGCCCCAGCTCATGGATGTAGCAGTTGGGGTACAGACAAAATCAGAGCGGAATCCCTGATAAACCGCATTATCAACATTGACACAATAAAGTTTACCGTATTCTGTAATATCGTGCTTTTTCCATGCTTCACACCAGGCACATTTCGAAATATAAGTCTGAAGTGTCGGTTCGGTACGGAGTGTACCAAATTGCATCTGTCCGTCATAGTCAGGCTTCCACTCGCCGTAAGCCTGGTTGGTCATTGTGTTGAGCGGATCGCCGTGAGCAATCGCTCGTGCAGCCATTCTTGCACCTCGTTCTTTACCATAGACAGTCATACCGTCTAAGATTGCCTGTTTTCCTTCTTCGCCACAGATTTCAATAGCGCGCTTGGCGAGAAAAGCAAACATCATTGCATGATGTTCGATCTTACAGGAAACCGTTTCTTTGGCTGTATTCATAATTATCATCCTTTCACATAGTAGTCTGTTAAAGTTTGGAGACATTATACTACATTTTATAAGAAGATACCAGTGTAAGGGAGGAAACTAAAGACACAAAATATAACTGATAATCTATAATCAGTAATAGAAAAAATCTATATCTGTCGTTAGTTATTAAAAAATATGAGTGGTTTTTTATCTGAAAAAAAGCTATGATGGTTATATGAGATAAACTGTATAAAAAATATAGAAAAAAAGAACGACAAAATGTAAAAAGAGGTAAAAAACAATGGACAAAAAACGTTTTATGGTAGTCAGTGGTTTCCTTGGAGCAGGAAAGACAACGACGATGGTAGCACTTACAGAGTACATTAACAGCACAGGCAAACATGCAGCAATCATTGCAAATGACCTGGGAGCAAATTATATTATCGATGCAGAGTATTCTGATCGTCAGAATGTAGAAGTCACACCGATCGGCGGCGACTGTATCTGCTATATTCCGGATACATTGATCGAAAGAATCGAGCGTCTGAACAGAGAGCCGAAAGATCTGGTTATGTCTGATATTCCGGGATGCGGAATCGGTGCACTGGATCATGTATATGGCAATCTGGACAAGAACCACAAGGATGAGTTTACACTGGCTCCGTTTCTTGTTGTAACAGACCCGGAGAGACTTCGTATGATCATGCCGGAGCAGGCAGATATCCATCTTCCGGAAGAATTAAAATTCCTTCTGGATGCACAGTTAAAAGAAGCAGACTGTATCGTTCTGAATAAGATCGATCTGATGTCTGATGAGGAAGTGGACCGCTATGTAAAATTCTTAAAAGAAGCTTGCCCGGATATTCCGGTGTTCCCTATCTCTGCAAAAGAAAAGATCGGTCTGGAACAGGTAGCAGACTATGTACTGACTGCAGAGAGCCGTGTGAACATTACAGATATCGGATACGGCGGACCGGAATTCGTTGCAGCTGAGAAGAGTATGTCATGGTTCAACAGAAATGTATTTATCACAGCAAAAGACGGCAAAGCATTTGACGGAAATGAATTAGTTGACGATCTCATTGACGAGATTCGTAACGGACTGATTGCAAATAAGAGAAATGTTCCACATCTGAAGACATTTGCAGTAGGAAAAGAGAATGATTATGGAAAATTCAGTCTGATCGGTGTAGATTATGACATCATCCATGACCAGGAACTGAAAGAAGAAACAGAAAAATTGCGTCTTGTTGTAAATGCGCGTGCAGTATGCGAATCTGATCTGTTATTAGATATTGTAGATGATGCATTTGATGCTGTAGCTGAAAAATATAATGTAAAGATTAAAGTATTCTTCAGTGAGTGCTTCGGAATGATGGACGAGGGAAGACATTAAGCGAAAGTCTGTTACAAAGTAATGGGAAAGAGATCACAAATTATGAGCAATGATATTCACGAACAAATAAAGGAATATTATGGAGTCATCCTGCAAAGCAGTGATGACCTCAAAACAAATGCGTGCTGCTGCAGTTCAGCGCCGCCGAAGTATGTAAAAGATATTTTGCCGTTGATCAAGGATGAGATAAAAAACCGTTTTTATGGCTGTGGTTCTCCGATTCCGATGGGAATGAAAGGATGCCATGTGCTGGATCTCGGATGTGGTACGGGAAGAGATGTCTATATTTTATCTAAACTGGTTGGGGAAGAGGGACATGTCTATGGCGTAGATATGACACCGTCCCAGATTGAAGTTGCCATCCGTAATGAAGCAGCGCAGATGGAGGCATTTGGATTCGAAAAGACGAATACAAGTTTTCATCTGGGATATATCGAAGATCTGAAAAGCATCGGAATTGAAGATAATTCCATCGATGTTGTGACATCTAACTGCGTAATTAATCTGTCGCCGTTCAAGGAGCAGATTTTCCGGGAAGTATACCGGGTATTAAAAGAAGGCGGAGAGATTTATTTCTCCGATGTTTTTGCCGACCGCAGGCTTCCGGATGAAATAAAAAATGATCCGGTCATGCGCGGAGAATGTATGGGTGGCTCCATGTATCTGGAAGATTTCCGCAGAATGATGGAAAAATGTGGTTTTGTCACTTATTATACGATGGAAAAGACACCGATCCAGCCGCATGATTTCGAGATTGCGAGATTGACAGGAGACATCCAGTTTTATTCCTGTACAGTACGCGCATTTAAGTGTAGCGGCCTGGAGGACCGGGAAGAAAATTACGGACATAGTGCGACCTATCTTGGAACGATGGAGGAAAATAAACGGTATTGCGATTTTGATGAGACATTCCGTTTTCTGAAAAATAAACCACTTGGAATCAGTGGTAATCTTGCAAAGATTTTAAGGGCTTCCAGATTCTGTAATTATTTTACGGTTGAAGGAGAAGGGGAGACACATTATGGCCTGTTTAAAGAACTGGATCAGAGTGTTAATCCGACGCAGTATGATAAAAATGCAAAGATTACAGCAAGGACACTGAAAGAAGAAGTCAGACGGTATGACATTCCGGAATTAATGGATCGTGTCAAAGGTGTGGATGAGCTGTATTCCAAAGAGCAGCTCACGACAATGCAGGTAAATGTCGGCTACAGGTGTAATCTGTCCTGTGCACACTGCTTCCTGGAGTGTGGGCCGGATAAAACGGAGATGATGAGCAAAGAGACAATGGATCAGTGCCTGCAGGCATTTAAGACCGGTGGGTTTCGAACGATGGATATTACCGGCGGTTCACCGGAGATGAATCCGAATCTTACTTATTTCATTGAGGCAGCATCGAAGCTTGGCGATGTGATTGTCCGCACAAATCTTGTTATTTTGCAGAAGGAAGCATATGCTCACTTAATAGATGTATATACAGAAAATAAAGTCCGTATTGTCTGTTCTCTGCCTTACTATAATAAGAAAGTTGTGGAAAAGCAGAGAGGCGCACATGTATTTGATCCGGCGATTAAGATTCTACAGGAATTAAATGCAAGAGGCTATGGCAGACAGGATGATCTGCGGCTGACGCTTGTGTATAATACAGATGGCCCGTATCTGCCACCGAATGAATTTATGCTGGAAAAGACATACAGAGAAATTCTGGAAAAGGAATATGGCATTGTATTTACGGATTTGATCGCAATTGGAAATGTGCCGATCGGAAGATTCGGGCAGGAGTTAAAGCACCAGGGAAAACTTGGATCTTATCTGAAACTGCAGAGTGAGAACTTCAATGAAGACAATCTGCCGAAGGTTATGTGCCGGGATCAGATCAATGTTGATTACGATGGCAGTCTGTATGACTGTGAATATTATCATGTCCTTGGAATGAAACCAGATGGGGAAGCACATATCAGAGAGCTTGCGGATCATGCGCCGAAGCCGCGGAAGATTCATACCTGTGCAGTTTGCTATAGTTGTACGGCAGGATATGGAAGCAGCTGTGGTGGGAATCTGTCACATTAAGTTGGCAGTGGAAGGTTCTGCCGGTGTGATTTGTCGGATAGAAAAAGAGCTGTTTGGAAATTATGAAAATGATTTCTGGAAAAATATGGAAGAAAAATAAAAAAATATTAAAAAACACTTGATTTTTAGAAAAACATGTCATATAATATTACTTGCGTCACGGAAAACTGATGACGCAGGATATGCGCGATTAGCTCAGTTGGCAGAGCACCTGACTCTTAATCAGGGTGTCCAGGGTTCGAACCCCTGATCGCGCACTATAAGATCGCTGTTTTTGCAGACAACAGAGCTGCAGGGACGGCGATTTTTTGTATAATAGGAAATTTCATTTCCTATTATACAAAAGCCTCCGGCAGGATGCGCACTGCGGCGTACAATGATGATGTCGCAAGCGACCACCGCAGGCGCGCGAATGTGCCAAGGCACATTCGATTTATAGCGACGAGGAGGGAACAACATGGCGGCATTTAACCGTTTTATAGAAAAATGGATGGCACTGGTGACACCAATCTGCCTTCTTTTGGGCGTGTGGTTCCCGGATATTGCAAAACATGGACTCCCATATGTTCCGTTTGTCTTTGCATTTATGACATTTAATGGTGCTTTGAAGTCTAGCTTCAAAGATGTGGCGGGGGTATTTAAGAACCCGTCAATACTTCTTGTGATGCTCGGGCTTATTCATGTTGTAATGCCGGTATTTGCCTGCGGACTTGGACATTTATTTTTCACAGATAATGCAAGGCTGATTGCCGGGATGGTGTTGGAATTTTCAGTGCCGACAGCGGTGTCAGGACTGATGTGGATAACAATCTACAGCGGAAATAGTCCGTTATCGCTGTCTCTGGTGGTGACAGATACGGTGTTGTCGCCGTTTTTAATTCCATTGACATTAAGGATTCTTCTTGGAAAAACAGTACATATGGATACAGTACAGATGATGCAGGAGCTGATCTTCATGGTGGCATTTCCGGCAATTTTTGCTATGTGCCTGAATCAGATCAGCCATAATCGCGCAAAAGAATGTTTGCCGAAAGTGCTCGCACCTTATTCCAAACTGGCGTTGATATTTGTTGTAATATCCAATTCATCCAAAGTGGCACCGTATATTCGCCATATGAACGGACAGCGGGTAGCTGTAGCAGTAACAATTCTCGTACTGGCGGCAAGCGGTTATGCAATCGGACTTCTGGTCGCAAAATTATGGAAGAAGGATCACGAAACATCTATTTCCATGATGTACGGAAACGGAATGCGTAATATCAGCGTGGGAGCCGTGATTGCGGCGGCATATTTCCCGGGAGAAGTGATGTTCCCGGTTATGATCGGAACGTTGTTCCAACAGGTACTGGCTGCATTTTATGGAAAAGCAACGGAGCAGCCGGGTGACAGCAGTAAAAACTAAGATTTCCCTAAGAATATCTTTAGAATTATTTTCTTTACAAGGATGTGTATTCTATTTATAATTTTACCAACAAAAGAAATGAGGAAAAAGGATGCACAAAAGACGAAGAGAGTTTAAGAAGAGAGCCAGATGTGTGTTGAAGACGCATTACTGGCTTTTTGTTATGTTATGCCTTATTGCAGGCATGATCGGAACAGAATTTACCACTTCCGTGAAACTGGGAAAGGACGCAGCAGTGTCTTATGCGGAAGCAGAGAACACGGTCAATCGTCTGACAACGGATAACCTGATCGGAGCGTTCTATGATAATCTGGAAGAATTTAATGAAGGAAAAGAGGCGGAGCAGAGAGCGCGCATTGATGAAAAGAAGAAACGCTATGAAGAAGAATCAAAAAAGAATGAAAATGCGGTTCTTGGACGAAGCAGCGGTGTCTTTTCCGGCATTGTAAATAAAGCCGCTTCCGGTGAATATATTGTTACACTTGCAGTTGCGGTGCGCTCACTGGTCGGCTCGGATAACATAGCTGCCTGGCTGCTGATCGTTGTCAGCCTGGCACTGATCTTTTTCGTGCAGACCTTTATCGTAGATGTGTATCAGATTGTTATGCGAAGGATGCTTTTGGAAGGGCGCTGTTATAAGCGCGTTCCGCTACACAGAGTGTGGTTCCTGATGCGGGTGCGCAAATGGATGCATGCGGGAGTCACGCTTCTGTTAAAACAGGCATTGCACACTGTGTGGGGGCTTACGGTTATCGGGGGCGTTGTCAAATATTATTCTTATTATCTGGTTCCTTATATTGCAGCAGAGAATCCATCAATTAAGGCGGCAGATGCGATCACATTATCAAGGCAGATGATGGACGGGCATAAGTGGGAATGTTTTGTGATGGAATTGTCGTTCTGGGGCTGGAGATTTCTTGGATTTTTTACAATGGGAATTGCCAACATTTTCTATATCAATCCATTTATGGCTGCGACAATGGCAGAATATTATGTGAGTCTGCGAGAGGAGGCAATCGACAGGAAACTTCCGCTGGCAGAACAGTTAAATGATAGATATCTGTATGAGCATCCGGAACAGATGGTGCTGGATGCGGCTTATGAAGACGTTAGAGAAGTGGAGGAAGAACCGCCGGTTGTTATAGAAGGTCTGACTGGAGTTCAGAAGTTTCTTGCAAATACACTGGGAATCACAGTGCTGCATCAGAAAGAGATGGATGCGCTGGAGGAAGAGGCAAACCGAAAATTCCGGGTTGTGCATGATATACGTGCATACAAAGGAATTGTTTATCCGACCAGACTGTATCCGATTTCGGAAGTGAAGAGAAATAATCTGCTGGAAAATATGAACTTTTTGCGTCATTACTCTATCTGGTCTGTGATCATGATGTTTTTTATTATGTCATTTGCAGGCTGGGTGTGGGAAGTGAGTCTACATTTTCTGACCAAAGGATGTTTTGTTAACCGTGGGGTTCTTCACGGTCCGTGGTTGCCGATTTACGGGGCTGGCAGTGTACTGATTTTATTGTTGCTGAACCGTCTGCGCAGAAAACCTGTGGCAGAATTTATTGCAGCGGTAGCCTTGTGTGGATTTATAGAATATTATACATCTTATTTCCTAGAGATTATAACGCATGGCAAGCGATGGTGGGATTATCATGGATATTTTCTGAATCTTAACGGAAGGATCTGTGCAGAAGGGCTTTTGACATTTGGAATCGGAGGCGTTGTAATGGTATATGTACTGGCGCCATTTTTAGACAATCTGATCCGCAGGCTTCCGATGCGACGTCTGATTGCGTTATGTGTGCTGTTGTTAGTATTGTTTGGCGCAGATCAGATGTGGTCGGTACGTCATCCGAATGAGGGGAAAGGAATCAGCAAAATGAGGACGACAGCCGTCCGGACATATGAAAAAGAAGGGAAGGTAGTAAAACAATGATCGCATTATATCTGGCTCCGCTGTATCTGTTATTATGCGGATATATACTCTGGCGCATGCTGCACTGGCTTGCAGCCTGTCACGATGTGACAAAAAATTTTTTTCTCAGGGGACTGCTCGTCACAGTGTACGTTTTTCTGGCGCTAAGCCTGCTTTTTGGATTCCTTGTACCGCCGTCGATGTTACAAAGAGTGCTGAAAGGGATTGGCAATTACTGGCTGGGTGTGTTATTATATATCTTGCTTACAGTTCTTGTAGCAGATCTTATAAGACTCATTCTGAAACATGTGTCATTTCCGAAAAAGGAAAGACTTTTTTCAAGAAAAGGACATGTTATCGTGGGCAGTATATGTCTGGCAGTGATTCTGGCATTCAGTGCCGCCGGGATCTATGGTGCACGTCATATCGTAACGACAGATTATCAGGTAAAGATATCAAAGAAAGCAGGGAATCGGAAGGAACTGAATCTTGTTCTTGTGGCTGATTTCCATCTGGGATACAGCATCGGCAGCAGCCATATGCAGCGGATGGTGGAGAAGATCAATGCGTCAAAACCGGATCTTGTAGTGATCGCGGGAGATATTTTTGACAATGAATATGAGGCATTGGATAATCCGGAGCGCCTGGAGAAGATATTAAGATCGATCAAGAGCAGGTATGGTGTCTATGCATGTTACGGCAACCATGATATACAGGAGAAGATTCTGGCAGGATTTACATTTCCGAGAAAAGGGAAGAAGATGAGCGATCCGCGGATGGATACATTTTTGGAGAAATCAAATATTCATCTGCTTCGGGATGAAGCAGTCGAGATCGACAATGCTTTTTATCTGTTCGGAAGAGCTGATTATGAACGTCCGGGAAGAGGGATCAGGAAGAGAAAGCTTCCGAAAGAACTGGTGAAGGAAATGGATCAGAAGAAACCAATTCTTGTAGTGGATCATGAACCGAGAGAATTAAAAGAACTGGCAGATGCGGGAGTGGATCTGGATCTGTGTGGACATACACATGATGGCCAGATGTTCCCGGGGAACTTGGTTACGGACATGATGTGGGAGAACTCCTATGGCTATCTGAAAAAGGGAAAGATGCATAATATCGTGACTTCCGGGCTTGGCGTATTCGGACCGGATATGAGAGTGGGTACGAAGAGTGAGATCTGCCGGATTAAGATAAAATTCAATTAGAGAGAAAGAGAGAAAGGGAATTGCAAAAAAGTAAAACTTTCTCTTTCTTTTCGCTCTGAATTGGTGTATGATAGTAAAAGACACAACATATTGTGTAATGACAAGTTAAAAATATCTATATTTTGTTATAAAAAAAGAATGCTAAAAAAGGAGAAATCAAGGGGATTATGGGAATTCAAGTGAAAAATCATGTGATCAAACGAAACGGAGAGGAAGTACCGTTCCAGCTTGATAAGATCATAAATGCGATCAAATCTGCAAACAAAGAGGTAGAACGGATCCATCAGTTGAATGAATATCAGATTCTTGCAGTGGCAGATACAATCGGTCAGAAAGTGAACGAATATCGCCATGCCGTGAATGTAGAAGATATTCAGGATATGGTAGAGACCGGCATCATGGAGATGCGTGGATATGAAGTCGCACAGAAGTATGTGCGTTATCGTTATAAGAGAGAGCTTACCAGAAAATCAAATACAACAGATAATGGAATCCTCGCACTGATCGAGCACATGAATGAAGAAGTAAATCAAGAGAATTCCAACAAGAATCCTGTGATCAATTCTACACAGAGAGATTACATGGCAGGAGAAGTCAGCAAAGACTTATCCAGACGTCTGCTCCTTCCGGAAGAGATTGTGCAGGCGCACGAAGCAGGAATCATCCACTTCCATGATTCTGATTATTTTGCACAGAAAGAACATAACTGTGATCTGATCAATTTACAGGATATGTTGCAGAATGGTACAGTGATCAGTGAGACGCTGATCGAGAAGCCGCATAGCTTTTTTACAGCATGTAATGTAACGACCCAGATCGTGGCACAGGTGGCAAGTAACCAGTATGGCGGACAGTCTTTTACACTGGCACATCTGGCACCGTTTGTAGATATCAGCAGACAGAAACTCCGTAAGAATGTTATCGCTGAGAGACAAGAATGTGGCGAGAGCATGGATCCGGAAATCATTGACAAGATTACAGAACGCAGACTCCGCGATGAAGTAAAGAGCGGAATCCAGACGATCCAGTATCAGCTTATCACACTGATGACCTGTAATGGACAGGCGCCGTTTGTAACCGTATTTATGTATCTGGATGAAGTAGAAGACGGACAGTTAAGAGATGACCTTGCTATGATCATTGAAGAAGTGATGAGACAGAGAATGCAGGGCGTTAAGAATGAAAAAGGTGTATGGATCACTCCGGCATTCCCGAAATTGATCTATGTATTGGATGAAGATAATATTACAGAAGGTTCCAAGTACTGGGAACTGACCAAGCTGGCAGCAGAATGTACAGCAAAACGTATGGTACCGGATTATATTTCCGCTAAGATGATGCGTGAGCTGAAGCAGGGAGAAGTTTACCCGTGTATGGGCTGCCGTTCATTTTTGACAGTTGAGGACGAGCAGAGAAATCCGGACGGAAGCCATAAGTTCTATGGACGTTTCAATCAGGGAGTTGTAACGATCAATCTTGTAGATGTGGCATGTTCTTCTAATGGAGATATGGATAAATTCTGGAAGATTCTGGATGAACGTCTGGAGTTGTGCCACCGGGCACTCCGCTGCAGACATGAGCGTCTTCTCGGAACGATTTCCGATGTAGCGCCGATCCTGTGGCAGTATGGTGCACTGGCAAGACTGAAGAAGGGTGAGACGATCGACAGACTGCTTTATAATGGATATTCAACAATCTCTCTCGGATATGCGGGCCTTTATGAGATGTGCATGCGTATGCTTGGCAAATCCCATACAGATCCGGAAGCAAGCCCGTTTGCACTGGAAGTTATGCAGAAACTGAATGATAAGTGCAAAGAATGGAAAGAAGCAGAGCACATCAGCTATTCCGTATACGGGACACCGATGGAATCTACAACTTACAAATTTGCAAAATGTTTACAGAAACGTTTTGGAATCATCAAAGGCGTAACCGATAAGAATTATATTACGAACAGCTATCACGTACATGTAACAGAGAAGATCGATGCATTTAAGAAACTGAAATTCGAATCCGAATTCCAGAAGCTGTCTCCGGGTGGAGCGATCAGCTACATCGAAGTACCGGATATGCAGGACAATATTCCGGCAGTACTCTCCGTTATGCAGTATATTTACGAGAATATCATGTATGCTGAGTTAAATACGAAGAGCGATTACTGTGAATGTTGCGGCTATACCGGTGAGATCCAGATCAAGGAAGACGGAAACGGTAAACTGATCTGGGAGTGTCCGAACTGCGGTAACAGAGATCAGGATAAGTTATGTGTAGCAAGAAGAACCTGTGGATATATCGGAACACAGTTCTGGAATCAGGGAAGAACACAGGAAATCAAAGACCGCGTACTTCACCTGTAAGAAGGAAAGATTGACAAAAAGAACAACTCCATATATAATATAACCTATTGAATTACTGGGAATATGAAGTGACCGGCGGGTGCATGCATGAGAGACATGGAATGCAGCCGCTGGTTTTGCGTAACAAACTTACAAAGCGTGTTCTATTATTGCGATAAAATCTGTGAGACACGTTTCGTACGGCAGAAGGAGAAGATAAGAAGATGCTGACACAATTTTCGAGAACCGAATTATTACTTGGAAAAGAAGCAATGGACAGGCTTGCGAATGCCAGAGTTGCGGTATTTGGAATCGGTGGCGTGGGCGGTTACGTCTGCGAGGCACTGGTGCGAAGCGGCGTAGGTGCATTTGATCTGATCGATGATGATAAAGTATGTCTGACGAACCTGAACCGTCAGATCATTGCGACAAGAAAGACTGTTGGAAAATATAAGACAAAAGTGATGCGTGACCGTATCCTGGAGATCAATCCGAATGCAAAAGTGACGATCCATGACTGCTTCTTCCTGCCGGAAAATGCAGATGATTTCGCATTTGAAGAGTATGATTATATCGTCGATGCTGTAGATACGGTAACGGCGAAGATCGCACTTGTGATGGCGGCAAAGGAGAAAAATGTGCCGATCATCAGCAGTATGGGGGCCGGAAATAAACTGGATGCCAGTATGTTCCGCGTGGCAGACATTTATAAGACGAAAGTATGCCCGCTTGCAAAAGTTATGCGCCGGGAACTGAAAAAACGTGGCGTAAAGAAGCTGAAAGTGGTATATTCAGAAGAGCAGCCAACCAGACCGAAAGAAGATATGGCGACCAGCTGCAGACACAACTGTATCTGCCCGCCTGGAGCAAAGCATAAGTGCACGGAGAGAAGAGATATTCCGGGAAGTGTGGCATTTGTACCTTCGGTGGCAGGACTTATTATTGCCGGTGAAGTGGTAAAAGACCTGGCTGCAGGAGAAACACAGAAATAGATTCGATAAGAAAGCAGAATTGGTGATACAAAGATGAGTATTTCAATAGCGGAATTAAAAAAATTAGCAAAAGACAGTTATGAGCTTCTGGATATCCGCAGTGAGGTAGAGATTTCCCACGGAGCAATTCCTGGAGCAATTGCGGTAAAGCCGGAAGAGATTGAAAAAAAATTAAAAAATAAAGAGCTGGATCCGGAGAAAAAGCAGGTTATTTGCTGTAGCAGAGGAAAAATCAGCGTAGAGATCGCAGAAGAGCTGGAAGAAGAAGGATATAACGCAGAGAGCCTGGAAGGCGGTTATGTGGCCTGGCTGATGGACGTTATGAAAGAAGAGATGGATAAGGATCAGAATAATGAGAAAGCAAAGGAAGTAGAGCAGAGCCTTCGCAAGAAATTCAAGAAAAAAATCTGGTCTAAATTTACAAAAGCGATCAACACGTATGAACTGGTAAAACCGGGAGATAAGATTGCAGTCTGTATTTCCGGTGGAAAAGATTCGATGCTGATGGCGAAATGTTTTCAGGAACTGAAAGTACACAACAAGTTTGATTTTGAAGTGAAGTTTCTTGTAATGGATCCGGGATACAGCCCGGAGAATCGCAAGGTTATTGAAGATAATGCGAAGAAACTGAATATTCCGATCACAATCTTTGAATCCGATATTTTTGAATCGGTATTTAATGTAGAGAAATCACCGTGCTATCTCTGTGCGAGAATGCGCAGAGGACATCTGTATCATTTCGCAAAAGATATGGGATGTAATAAGATCGCGCTGGGACATCATTATGATGATGTGATCGAGACAATCCTGATGGGAATGCTTTACAGCGGACAGATCCAGACGATGATGCCAAAACTGCATAGTACAAATTTTGAGGGAATGGAGCTGATCCGTCCACTCTATCTTGTGCGTGAAGATGACATCAAGGCATGGAGAGATTATAACGATTTGCGTTTTATTCAGTGTGCATGTAAATTTACAGACACTTGTACAACATGTAACAATGAAGAGAACCAGTCCAAGCGGATCGAGATCAAGAATCTCATCAGCGAATTGAAAAAGACGAACCGGTTCGTCGAGGGCAACATTTTCAAAAGCGTTGAAAATGTCAATTTAAATACAATCGTGGCATATAAGAAAGACGGTGTGAAACATAATTTCTTAGACACTTATGATGAAGTGTAGAGAAAATATATCAGAGAAAATGAGATTTCATTTCAGATAGAAATATGCTACTCTTACAACAATCGGAGGCTGCATCAGTCAGCCTCCGTTTATCAAAAGCTTTTATTCAAAGCACGCTTTCAAAATGAAAACTTTGTTTTACCAACTTTACACTATTGCAAAAAAACACTACAATGTTATATAGAAATAATGTGAGGTATAACTATGAACTATGGAACGATAAAAGAATATGATATTGCAGACGGACCGGGTGTGCGTGTCAGCCTGTTCGTGTCCGGTTGCCGGCATCACTGCAAGGGATGCTTTAATGAAGAAACCTGGAATTTTAATTATGGAGAGCCTTTTACCGATGAAGTAAAAGACCGGATTTTAAAACTTCTGGAGCCGGTATATATTCAGGGATTTTCCCTGCTGGGTGGAGAGCCTTTTGAGCCGGAGAATCAGGTTGTGCTTGTGAATCTTCTAAGAGAGATCAAGGAGACCTATCCGAAGAAAGATATCTGGTGCTACAGCGGCTATCTCTTTGATGTGGATCTTGTAGAGGGAGGCAGAGTGTATACAGAGGTGACAGATGAGATGCTGTCTTATATCGATGTGCTTGTAGATGGTGAATTTGTAGAAGAATTAAAAGATATTACGCTGAAATTTCGCGGCAGTAGCAACCAGAGGATTCTGGAACTTGCAAAACTGCGGTAAATGTAAATAAGGAAGGGGACTTAATTATGAATTCAGCTTATGAGAAATTGACGGATTGTTATGAATCAGTAAAGGGGGAACTTCCGTTCAAACCAAAAGTAGCGCTGGTACTTGGTTCAGGACTCGGTGACTATGTGAAGAAGATGAAGGTGGAGAAAATTATTTCTTACCATGATATTGATGGTTTCCCGGTATCTACAGTTCAGGGACACAAAGGTCAGTTTGTATTTGGATATGTAGGGAACGTACCGATCGTAGCGATGCAGGGACGGGTTCACTACTATGAAGGCTATTCTATGACAGATGTAGTACTCCCAATCCGCCTGATGCGTCTGATGGGGGCAGAAGTGCTGTTTCTTACGAATGCTTCCGGCGGTGTAAACTACGATTATGAGCCGGGAGATTTTATGCTGATCCAGGATCAAATCGCAAGTTTTGTTCCGTCACCATTAATTGGAACGAATATAGATGAACTGGGAGCGAGATTTCCGGATATGTCAGAAATCTATGATGAAGATCTATGCAAATTGATTCGCTATACAGCAAGTGATCTTCAGCTTACTCTGCGCGAAGGTACTTATCTGCAGCTTACCGGACCACAGTATGAATCACCGGCTGAGATCCGGATGTACCGGCTGTTAGGTGCAGATGCAATCGGAATGAGTACGGCATGTGAAGCGATTGCAGCAAACCATATGGGTATGAAGATCTGCGGAATTTCCTGTATCTCTAATATGGCATGTGGCATGACAGATGAACCGCTCAGTCATACGGAAGTTCAGGAGACAGCAGACCGTGTGGCACCATTATTCAGAAGTCTTGTATCCGAATCGATTATCCGGATTTCAGATTTTCTGGAGCAGAAGGAGGCAGAAGCTCAGGAGAAAGAAGAAAAGTAAGAAAATACAGGAGAATCTATGAAAATAAGAATATATAATGCCAGGATTATACCAATGACAGAAGAAAAGGCAGGACATTTTCAGATTGTGGAAGGGGAAATTCAGATTATAGAAGATAAGATTGCTTATGTCGGATCTTCGGAAATTGCACCATCCGGCTGTGGCAGTACCGGAAAAGAACAGTCTGCATCAGGTGCTGATGATAAATGGGATCGAGAGATTGATGCCCAAGGCAATCTGATCCTTCCGGGATTTAAGAATGCACATACACATTCGGGTATGACATTCTTGCGTTCGTACGCGGATGATCTGCCACTTCTGGACTGGCTGAACAAACAGGTATTCCCAATGGAGGCGAAGCTTACACCGGAAGATGTATATTTGTTTTCAAAACTGGCAGTTTTAGAATATCTGACAAGTGGGATTACGGCGAATTTTGATATGTATCTGACACCGGATACGATGGCACAGGCATCAAAGGATCTTGGATTCCGCACGGTTATCTGTGGTGCAGTAAATGATTTCGTACAGTCCGTGCCCGAGATGGAAAAATGGTACAAAACATACAATCAGTTTGATTCGCTGATCTCGTATCAGCTTGGATTCCATGCAGAATATACGACATCAAAGCCGATTTTGGAGGACATAGCAGCGCTTGCAAAGGATTTAAAAGCACCTGTTTATATGCATAATTCAGAAAGTTGTTCCGAAACGGAACAATGTATTGACAGAACTGGAATGACACCGACAGCGTATCTGGACAGTCTTGGAATGTTCGCACATGGCGGCGGTGGCTTTCACTGTATCCACATGACAGAAGAAGATCTGGAGATTTTTAAAGAACGCGGATTATACGTTGTGACAAATCCAGCATCTAATATGAAGCTGGCAAGCGGGATACCTCCACTTACGAAGATGCTTCAAATGGGAATCCCGGTTGCGATCGGAACGGACGGACCGGCAAGCAACAACTGTCTGGACATGTTCCGGGAGATGTTTCTTGTGACAGGGCTTGCAAAGCTTAAAGAGAAAGATGCGGCAGTTGTTGATGCAAAGGAAGTGTTATATATGGCAGCCGTGCAGGGCGCACGGGCGATAGGGCTTGCGGACTGTGACAGCCTGGCGCCGGGTAAGCAGGCAGATCTTATTATGATCGACCTGCATCAGCCGAATATGCAGCCGCTCAATAATCTTACAAAGAATATTGTATACAGCGGAAGTAAGCAGAATGTAGTGATGACGATGATCGCCGGAAAGATTCTCTATGAAAAAGGAGAATTTTATGTTCCGGAAGATGTGGAACGGCTGTATGCGGATGTGAACTGCCGGGTAGAAGAATTGAAGAGATAACAATATAAGACAGAATGAAAACCATAATTTGAACATAGAAAAGAACTGGAGAATTACATGCAAAATATATTATTTGATCTGGATGGAACTTTATTACCGATGAATCAGGAGAAGTTTGTTACTTTTTATCTGCCGCTTCTTGCAGAAAAGATGAAGAAATATGACATAAGTACAAATGACCTGATCTCTGCAGTGTGGAAAGGGTTCTATGCAATGGTGGCAAATGACGGACACCAGACAAATGAAGATGCATTCTGGGAAGCATTTGATGCAGTAACCGGATGGGAGAGAACAGTAGTAGAGCCGGATGTAACCGATTTTTACCAGAATGAATTTAATCAGGCAGTTGTTTCGACAGATCCGACCGGAATGGCAGCAGAGATCATCCATACATTAAAAGAACAGGGGAAAAAGATCTATCTGGCAACGAATCCGGTATTTCCGGAATGTGCGACTATGAACCGTATCAAATGGGCAGGGCTGGATGCGTCGGATTTTGAAGCTGTCACAACTTATGAGAACAGTCATTACTGCAAGCCGAATGTGAAGTATTTTGAAGAAGTATTAAGGGATAATCATTTAAATCCGAAAGAATGTCTGATGGTTGGTAATGATGTAAAAGAAGATCTGGCAGCAGGACAATTGGGGATAAAGACATGGCTTGTAACAGATTGTCTGGAACATGGAGAGGGACTGGATCTTGCGAAAGATGTCAAAGCGAATTATCAGAGCACTTTGGAAGAACTTCTGGAGATGTGTCGCAGAGGTGAGCTTTAGAACCATTCAGCCTTTCAGTTGAAAGGAGATAAAAGATGAAGCACGGAAAAAAACACGGACAGAGAAGCTTCAGCAGAGGCTTCTGGCAGACGGGTTGTACAGAGATATTTGAATGTATTTCTTATTATATGGGCAAATCTCTGATCCTGATTTTTACAACTGCATCTGTAGCGCAGGGTGGACTGGGACTGACTGCGGCGCAGGGGGCGGCATTACAATCATTGTTTATTGCTTTTGCATTTTTCGGGCCTCTGGTCGGCGGAGCGATAACAGACCGCTGGCTGGGTGCGAGATATGCGACACCAATTGGTATGGTGCTGGTCGGAATCGGATACTGGTGCGGCTCCATGGCAAGATCTGTGACGCTTGTATATGTCATGATCTTTTTCGTGTGTGCCGGGCGGAGCCTGTTTCAAGTCAGTGCGATGCTGGGGCGGATCGTGGTTGACAAAGACCGGATGGATGCGGCATATTCAATCCGCTATACATTAATGAATGTAGGCGGTTTTCTGGGAACATTTTCTCTTGGAATCTTATATAAAGATGTATTTGCAGTGAACGGCGTTTTTGGGTTTTCAGCATGTTTCCGTGTGGCAGCATGTGCCATGTTCCTTGGAACGATCTGGTTTATCAGTGGATGGAGAAAGATCGGTGAGGTTGGGAAACGACCGTTCAAGACAGAGAAAACAGCAGAAGAAAAGAACTGGGAAAAGGAAAAACTTCCGGTTACGGCAATCGAAAAGAAACGGATTGGCGCAATCTTTCTTGTGTCCGGATTTTCTGTTATTTTCTGGATGCTGTGGGATCTCGCATATCTGCCGGCATACTATTACTGGACAAAATATATGGACTGGACGATAGCAGGATATGAGATACCGGTGAGCTGGTTTGATTCCAGTAATTCGCTGTTCTGTGTCATATTAGGACCTGTAATGGCAGGAGTATGGCTCAGGCTTTCCAGAAGGCCGGAAGGAGATATGAGCCTGTTCCGGAAGACAGGGATCGCATTGTTCCTTCTTGGGCTGGCATATCTGTATTATGCAGTTCTCGATATTGTCCGGGGAAATGGAAAACCATCTGCTGTATGGCTGATATTTTTCACATTTACGCTGACACTGGGGGAAATGTTTTTTGCGCCGCTCGGACATGCATTTATCAGTAAATATGCACCGAGCAGGTATCTGTCAACAATGATGGCGGTGTGGGGACTGGCAATTTTCCTTGCATCATTATGCTATGGAAAAGTTTACGGACGTTTGTTTGAAAGCGGACTGCCTTTCACAAAGGTCTGCGTGGGGATTACCGTGACGGCAGTGGCAGCGGGGTTAATACTTTTTATGTTGGACAAACGGCTGTCCGGTCTGGTTAAAGAATAAATATTATAATAATCTGAAATTTGATATAAGAGAGGGACAAAAAATGAGCAGTATATGGAAATATAAATATTTTATAGATGTGGTAGAAAATAAAAGCTTTACAAAAGCGGGAACGATTAATTATGTATCGCAGACTGCGATTAGTCAGAATATTTCATCACTGGAGAAGAGCATCGGGGGAAAGCTTTTAAACCGTGGAAACGGAGAAATCATACTGACCGAGATTGGGAAAGTTGTGTACAAGCGCGCAAAAGAGATTCTGTCTCTGGAACAGCAGATGCTCCGGGAAGTGGAGCATATTAAAAATAAAGGAATGCTTCTGGTTGGAATGGACAGTGCAATCAATAAGCGTATGTGGATGATGGTAGAGAATGTCTATGAGACTTATTTTCCAAATCTTCCGATTGTTTTTACGAAAGTAGATTGCGCGATGGGAGCCTTGATGCTGGAGAGCAGGGATCTGGATGTATTTGTTGGATATCCGACAGAAGTGCTCAGGCGGATTCCGGCAATCGAGAAAAAAGAATTGTGCCGTCAGTCGGTAGGTATATACGTTGGGAAGCAGACGACCATTCCTTATGGCGAGATTTCTCTGAATGAATTAAAAAATCATCTTTGCTATTGCGCAAACCAGTACGGCGTCAGCTTACAGGAAGAAGCAGAAGAATATCTGAAGGGATCCTGTCCGATCATAGAGACTGGTAATGTGGAGACGATGAAACTGAAAGTCGAATTTAATGATGGCTTTGCTTTTGTAGACAGAGATTATTTTTATCGGAATGACGGTGAGATCAGGGATTTAAAAGACTATGAAAAAGAATGTGTGTTAAAGATGTATTATAAAGCGGACTGTAATAAAAAGACAGCATTTGAATTTATGAAAAAATTGAGAGAAGAATTAAAATAACCTTACCTTATTATGAGATAAGTTTTTGACGTTGGTATTTATCCTCCCGAAACAGTAGAATAGTCTTATAAGATTGATACTTCAAGGAGGACAAACGAACATGGAGCGTAAAAACATGTGGGAAGGATATTCGGAGGCAGAACTGAAAGAATTAGAAGCGGTGAATGCCCGTTACAGAGAATGTCTGGACGTTGCCAAGACAGAGAGAGAATGTGTAAAACTTACTCGCAGACTGGCAGAAGAACAGGGCTATCAGAACCTGAAAACATTTATCGAAAATGGCACATCTTTAAAAGCCGGAGACAAAGTGTATGCAGAATGTATGGGGAAAACAATTGTCTTATTCCAGATCGGTAAAGAACCGATAGAAAAGGGAATGAATATTCTGGGTGCACATGTGGATTCTCCGCGTCTGGATGTAAAACAGAATCCATTATATGAGGATTCTCAGTTAGCATATCTGGATACGCATTATTATGGCGGTATCAAAAAATACCAGTGGGTAACAATTCCGCTGGCTCTGCATGGTGTATTTGCAAAGAAAGACGGAACAGTACAGGAAGTTTCAATTGGGGAAAAGAAAGAAGATCCTGTATTCGTTATTTCTGATCTGTTGATTCATATTTCACAGGAACAGTTAGAGAAAAAAGCATCTGTTGTAATCGAAGGCGAAGGTCTTGATCTGCTGATCGGTTCTAAACCGGTACTTGGGGACAGCAGGGAAGAGAAAGAAGCCAAAGCGTCCGTTAAGAATATGGTGCTTGATTATCTGAAAAAAGAATACGGTGTGGATGAAGAGGATTTCCTCTCTGCCGAACTGGAAGTCGTACCGGCAGGAGAATCCAGAGAGTGCGGTCTGGACCGTAGCATGATCTTAGGATACGGACAGGACGACAGAGTCTGCGCATTCCCGTCTCTTTTTGCAATGTTTGAGACGGAGGAGCCGGAGAAGACAACCTGCTGTATTTTAGTAGATAAGGAAGAAATCGGAAGTGTGGGGGCTACCGGTATGCATTCCAGATTCTTTGAAGATACAGTTGCCGAGGTGGTTGCCCTGACAGGAGGAAATGCACTCCATGTAAGACGTGCACTTGGTAACTCTGCAATGCTGTCATCTGACGTAAGTGCAGCATTTGATCCATTGTATGCAGATGCATTTGAAAAGAAAAATTCTGCTTATTTCGGAAAGGGAATTGTATTGAACAAGTATACCGGAAGCCGCGGAAAGAACAATGCCAGTGACGCAGGTGCAGAATATCTGGCACAGGTTCGTCATGTGTTTGATGAAAACGGAGTCGGATTCCAGACTGCAGAGATGGGACGTATCGATCTTGGCGGCGGTGGAACCATCGCATATATTATGGCAAACTATGGTATGCGTGTGCTTGACAGCGGTGTGGCAGTAATGTCTATGCATGCACCTTGGGAACTGACAAGCAAAGCTGATATTTATGAGTCTTACAAGGCTTATAGAGCATTCTTAAAAGATATGAGATAAGGATGTATTTAAGAGGTATTCTTCGTTGTTTTGGATAGCAGAGAAACTGAAAAGGGCTGGTTTTTTTTCCAATGCCATGATCCCTCCAGATGATTTCCCTTTTCAGTTTCAAAATCTGCAAAACGGAAAGTTTATAGACATATTAACGAAAATAATTGGAATAAATGATAAAAAGTTGTACGATATTCCTATCAAAAATTAAATTGTAATAAAATCTTAACATTTTTCTGTCAGAATCATAAAAAAATCATGAAAAATGACGAATGTTCACTAAAAAAATAAATAAAAAAATCGAATTTAAAAGCAGTCTCTTATTGAGGCTGCTTTTATTGACAAATGGGAAAAATAGAACTAATATAATCAAAAAATTCAGGAAGGAAGGGGATCATACGGAAGATTTAACAAAGGCTCTCATAGAGGAATTGAACTGCAAAACAGTATTTACAATTCCGGTCTTTGGTGGGATCGCAGTAGACGAAGGCGTTGTCGTAACATGGATCATCATGATGGTACTGGCATTACTTTCGATTCTTTTTGTGCGAAACCTCAAAGTGGAGAATCCGGGAAAAGTTCAGCTTGCTTTAGAATCTGTGATCGAGTGGGGCGAGAACTTTTTCAAAGACATCATAGGGGAAGAAAACAAACGTTACATACCCTGGTTAATGACAGTTGCACTGTATCTTGCATGTGCGAATCTGATCGGACTTTTTGGATTTAAACCACCGACAAAAGATTTGAACATCACAGCGGGACTTGCAATTATGAGTATGCTGCTGATTGAATACAGTGGAATCCATAAAAACGGTGTAAAGCACTGGTGTGGACATTTCGCCAAACCGGTACCGCTTGTAGCACCGATCATGATACTGGAAATATTTATCCGTCCACTGTCATTATGTATGCGACTGTTTGGTAATATGCTTGGCGGATTTGTAGTTATGGAATTAGTTGAACAGGTAGTACCACTTTTTGTTCCGATACCGCTTAGTTTTTACTTTGATATCTTTGACGGATTATTACAGGCATATGTGTTTGTATTTTTAACAGGATTATTTATGAATGAAGAAATGGAATAAAGAAAAGGAGATTTAAGATTATGACAGGAACAATTATTGCAATTGGAGCAGCAGTAGCAGTATTAACAGGTGTTGGAGCCGGTGTAGGTATCGGTATTGCAACAGGTAAAGCAGTAGATGCAGTAGCAAGACAGCCGGAAGCAGAGGGCAAGATCAGTAAGAACCTGATTCTTGGTTGTGCACTTGCAGAGGCAACCGCTATTTATGGTTTCATCATTGGACTTCTGATTATCTTCTTCTTGAAATAAGGCGTGTAAAAGAACGAAAGAAAGGCAGGTAATAAGAAGTGCTGAGATTAGATTTTAATCTGGTTCTTACCATGATCAACCTCGTGGTTCTCTACCTCATCCTGCGTAAGTTTTTATTTCGCCCACTGATGAACATTATGGAACAGAGAAGAACGATGATCGCAGACGGACTTCAGCATGCAGAAGATACAAAGAAAGAAGCTTACGCATTGAAAAGTCAGTATGAGTCAGCTCTTGGCGGGGCAAAAGAAGAATCAACCCGGATCATCGGTCAGGCAAAGAAAGATGCAAAAGCAGAATACGACCGTATTCTGGATGAGGCAGATCAGGCAGCAGGCAAACTCATGAAGGATGCCAGAGAGACGATTGATCTGGAGAAAGAAAAGACACTGAGAGACATGCAGTCAGAAGTTGCCGCTCTTGCAGTAAGTGCTGCAAAAAAAATGGTAAAACAGCAATATGGGGCGGATGCAGATCAGGCGGCATATGACCAATTTCTGAAAGAAGCAGGTGACGCCCATGACGACAAATAAAAAAGAAAATGCCGGATTCTACTCCATGCCGGCAATCCGTTATGCACATGTACTTTCAGAACTTGGGATTTCCGGGGCAGCAGTTGAAGAGACAGAAGAAATTCTGGAGCAGACAAAAGAGTTGAAGGAAATCCTGGAACATCCGGTTATTACTAAAGAAAATAAACATGATATCATCGACCGGATATTTCCGGAAGAAATGAAGAATTTTCTGAAGGTTGTCGTAGATAACGGAAAAGTAGATATCGTCATGGAGATCTTCGGCGCATACGAAGAGCTGGAGAAAAAAAGAGCAAAGATCGCGACAGCAAAATTACGATATGTAACGCTTCCGTCCGAAGAACAGAAGAAAAAGATGGAAACATTTATATGTAAAACATTTGCGGCAGATGGCGTGAGCTGGGAAATGAAAGAAGATCCGGAACTGCTTGGCGGCTTCATACTCCTTGTTGATGGAAAGGAATATGATTACAGCATGGCAGGACGTCTGAACCGCTTAGAGCAGACATTAATGCGGAGGTGAAAATAGTGAGTACAATAAGCTCAGATGAGATTATCTCGATCCTGAAAGAAGAGATTGAGAATTATGATGAAATATGCAAAGACCAGGAAGTCGGCACAGTCATCTCTGTCGGCGACGGTATCGCCTCCATTTATGGAATTGACCATGCAATGTATGGCGAGATCGTAACTCTGGAAAATGGATTAAAAGGAATGGTGCAGGACATCAAACAGAATGAAATCAGCTGTATCCTGTTCGGTGATGATGCTGAAGTAAAACAGGGAACAAAAGTTGTCCGTACCGGTAAAAAGGCAGGTATTCCGGTAGGAGAAGCATACATTGGACGTATTGTAGATCCGCTGGGAGCGCCGATAGATGGAAAAGGTGAGATCGAGGCAACCGAGTACCGCCCGATCGAGCAGGAAGCGCCGGGAATCGTAGACCGTAAATCGGTAAGCGTACCGCTGGAAACAGGAATCTTATCGATTGACTCCATGTTCCCAATCGGACGTGGACAGCGTGAACTTATCATCGGTGACAGACAGACCGGTAAGACTTCGATTGCAATGGATGCGATCCTGAACCAGAAAGGAAAAGACTGTATCTGTATTTACGTAGCGATCGGTCAGAAAGCATCAACGGTAGCACAGCTTGTAAATACATTAAAGAAACACGATGCACTGGATTACACGACCGTATTTTGTTCGACAGCAAGTGAGTGTGCACCGATGCAGTATATCGTTCCATATTCCGCAACCGCACTTGCAGAGTATTTCATGTATAAAGGAAAAGACGTATTGATCGTTTATGATGATCTGTCCAAACATGCAGTAGCGTACCGTGCGATCTCACTGCTTCTTGGAAGATCTCCGGGACGTGAGGCTTATCCGGGAGATGTCTTCTATCTACATTCCAGACTTCTGGAGCGAAGCAGCAGACTGAGTGAGGAAGCCGGTGGCGGCTCGATCACGGCACTGCCGATCATCGAGACGCAGGCAGGAGATGTATCTGCATATATTCCGACCAACGTTATTTCTATTACAGACGGACAGATTTTCCTGGAGAGTGCGCTCTTTAATGCAGGTATGCGTCCGGCGGTCAATGTTGGACTTTCCGTATCCCGTGTAGGTGGTGCGGCGCAGACAAAAGCGATGAAGAAGGCAAGTGGAAGTATCCGTATCGATCTTGCGCAGGCAAGAGAAATGGAGTCCTTTACACAGTTCAGTTCAGATCTGGATGATGCGACAAAAGCACAGCTGAAATACGGAAGTACACTGACAGAGCTTCTGAAACAGCCACTGGGACGTCCGTTAAAACTGCATGAACAGGTAATTACGTTATGTGTGGCAACGCACCATCTGATGATGGATGTGGAAGATGCGAAAGTCAAAGAGTTCCAGATGGATATGCTGGCATATTTTGACCAAGAACATCCGGAGATCGGACAGGCAATCGAAGAGAAGAAAGTACTGGATGACGAACTGACAGAACAGATTATTGAGGTAGCTAAAAAGTTCAAAGAAAATAGATAAGCAGGTGAAAATATGTCGAATGCAAAAGAAATCAAAGAACGAATGGGCAGCATTCAGGAGACAAAAAAGATCACCAATGCCATGTATCTGATCTCTTCTTCCAAGATGAAACAGGCAAAGAAAAAACTGTCAGATACGGAACCATTTTTCTATAGGATGCAGGCAGAGATTGCCCGAATCTTAAGACACGTTCCGGATATGCACAGCCAGTTTTTTGATCAGAGAGAAGAGAAGAAACCGGAAGACAGGAAAATCGGCTACATTGTAGTCACCGCAGATAAAGGGCTTGCCGGAGCTTATAACCATAATGTACTTCGTATGGTGGAAGAGAAAATAAAAGGACCGGGACAGCATAAGTTATTTGTATTAGGTGAACTGGGACGGCAGTATTTTGCAAAGCGTACAGATGTGGAGCTGGATATGAGTTTCCGGTATACCGTACAGAATCCGACGCTGTACCGTTCCAGAACGATCACCGGTGAGATGATCGGACAGTTCCGGAGCGGAGAGCTGGACGAAGTTTATGTGATTTATACCCGCATGGTAAATGCAATGCAGGTAGAGACAGATACAGTAAAACTTCTGCCGCTTCACAAGGCAGATTTCCTTCCGAAGGAAACATTGAACGCACTTGCAGATGTCTATCAGGAAGGTATGGTGTTCTATCCATCCACACATAGTGTGATGGCAAATATTGTGCCGAATTATATTAATGGTATGATCTATGGCTGTCTGGTTGAATCTTACTGCAGTGAGCAGAATTCCAGAATGCAGGCGATGCAGAATGCGACAGACAGTGCCACAAAGATGCTGGATGAGTTAAATATAACTTATAACCGTGTGCGCCAGGCCGATATCACACAGGAACTGACTGAGGTTATCGGCGGAGCGAATGCACAGAAAAGGAAGTGATAAGCGCTATGACAAAAGGAAAAATCGTACAGGTTATGGGACCTGTCGTAGACGTAGAATTTAAAAGCAAAGAAGAACTTCCATATATCAAAGATGCGCTGGAGGTTGACAATGGCGGAAAACGCTGTGTCATGGAAGTAGCGCAGCACATCGGAAATAATATTGCACGTTGTATCATGCTGGCTTCCAGTGACGGACTGTGCAAAGATATGGAAGTAACCGCTACCGGAGCAGGTATCAAAGTGCCGGTAGGAGAACAGACTCTGGGACGTCTGTTTAATGTATTAGGTGAGACAATTGATAATGGAGAACCGATCGCCAAAGATAAAGAGCATTGGGTAATCCACAGAAAAGCTCCTTCTTTCGAGGAGCAGAGTCCGGCAGTAGAAGTATTAGAGACAGGAATCAAAGTCATCGACCTTCTGACGCCATATGCCAAAGGTGGTAAGATCGGTCTGTTCGGTGGTGCCGGAGTTGGTAAAACCGTGCTGATCCAGGAGTTGATTCACAATATTGCAACCGAACATGGTGGATATTCTATTTTCACAGGAGTCGGAGAGCGTTCACGTGAAGGTAATGACCTCTGGACAGAGATGAGTGCATCGGGAGTTCTGGACAAAACCGCTTTGGTATTCGGTCAGATGAACGAGCCACCTGGAGCACGTATGCGTGTTGCTGAGACGGGACTTACGATGGCAGAATATTTCCGTGACCAGGAACATCAGAACGTATTGTTATTCATTGATAATATTTTCCGTTTCGTACAGGCAGGTTCCGAGGTGTCCGCACTTCTCGGACGTATGCCGTCAGCCGTAGGTTATCAGCCGACGCTGGCAAATGAAATGGGAGCACTGCAGGAGCGTATTGCTTCTACGAAGAACGGATCTGTCACATCTGTACAGGCAGTTTATGTGCCGGCCGATGACCTGACAGACCCGGCACCGGCAACAACATTCTCCCATCTGGATGCGACAACCGTATTATCCAGAAAGATCGTGGAGCAGGGTATTTATCCGGCGGTAGATCCGCTGGATTCTACATCCAGAATCCTGGAGCCGGACGTAGTTGGAGAAGAACATTATCAGGTTGCACGTAAAGTACAGGAAATCCTGCAGAAATATAAAGAATTGCAGGATATCATCGCAATCCTTGGTATGGAAGAACTTTCCGAGGAAGACAAGATGACAGTAAACCGTGCGCGTAAAGTGCAGAAATTCCTGTCACAGCCATTCTCAGTAGCAGAAACATTTACCGGAATCCCTGGAAAATATGTACCGTTAAAAGAGACGATCCGTGGATTCAAAGCAATCATTGACGGTGAGATGGATGAGTATCCGGAAAATGCATTCTTTAATGTCGGAACAATCGATGAAGTCATCGAGAAAGCCAAAGCAGAAGAAGCTGCAATGGAAGCTTAGTACCAGTGAAGGAGTGAAATTATGGATACATTTCAGTTGAAAGTCATATCCAGCGACAGAGTGTTCTACGAAGGACGCTGTAAACAGCTTATCATTCCGGCACCGGACGGACAGAAAGGCATCCTGCCGCATCATGAAAATATGATCATTGCAGTGGAAATCGGTGAACTGCATCTGCAGGATGAAGAAGGAAACTGGATTACCGCTTCGGTTTCTAAAGGTTTTGCAGAGATCATGAACAACCGTGTCTCCGTACTGGTAAATACAGCGGAGAGCCCGGAAGAGATTGATGTCAGACGTGCGACAGAAGCCAAAGAGCGTGCTCAGGAGCAGCTCCGGCAGAAGCAGAGTATTCAGGAATACCAGCTGTCGCAGGCATCGCTTGCAAGAGCTATGGCAAGACTTCGTGCATCGAAGGAAAAAGACTGGCGGATTTAATAATAAAAGGGGGCGGGGTTTTTTAAAAAAACCCCCCGTCCCCTTTTAAGTCGTTATGAGATTACAGAGAGTAAGCCAGTTATTTCACCGTCGCATTTTTCGAAAGCCCTTTTTTCAGGAAGATTTTCTTATAAGATTTTACTTTCCCTTTCGGCACAGTGATGATCGCTTTTGCATGTGTTTTCGTAAATGCCTGGCTGCCGACGCGGGCAGTTGTAAGCTGCGAGGTTTTGATGGTGACAGCCTTTAAATTCTTGCAGCCATAGAATGCTTTTTTGCCGATGTTTGTTACGGTTGACGGGATAACGATTTTCTTAACTTTCGTGTTACCTTTAAAAGCATTGCTCGCAATCTTAGTTACGCGGTAAGTTTTGCCGTCACGCTTGATATACGTCGGTATTGTAACCGTGCCGGATGTTTTCTTTGAAGATTTGTATGTTGTGTTGCCACTGATCTTCGGAGCGGTATTGCCGGTAATGCTGATGCGGAGCGTCGGACGGTCCACGGAGTTATTTGTAGAATACTTCTCTATATAATCTGCAGTGCTGTAAGTGTTATCATTGATAAAATATGTCAGATACAGCGTCCCTTTTTTCTTACCGGTCAGCACTTGCTTTCCGGCATTTCCGGAAAGTGTGGCAGTGCTGCTCTTTACCGGAGTTCCTTTGGCATTTGTAATCTTCCAGATTCCTTTTTTGGCGTTAAAACCGTAATAGTCAGCACCTTTTGTGTTGGTTGCCGCCAGTTTAATCTTTGATAAAGAATAGTTCTGCTTTATATTGACTGATTTTGGCGCTCCGCTTTTTACACTGATATCACTAAGCGGAAGTGTCGGGATAAGATCATCTACTTTGCTGGAAACGGAAGATAATGTTTCTGTGTAAGAGCCGCCTGCTGCGCTCATCAGTCCGTTTCTGCGGATACGTTTCAATAATTCATCTCCATATTTATATTTTTTTACAGTTCCCCAGTTGATGCCATCCGGATCCGTCATGCTCGCCTGGATGTAGCTTCGTTTCTTAAGATTCGTGCGGGCATTCTTAGAACCTGCGCCGGTGAAGCTGGCGAGAACGTAAGAATTTAATTTACCGCCTCTTAAGTTGCGGTCATATTCAACGATTGTAACATCGTAATTGATATAGACCGGACATTTATAATAAGTCGTTGCAGTCTGTGTTTTTGTCTGCTGTTGGATAAGAGCTGCAGTATAAGGCAGGAGTGAAAGAGATACTTCGGAAGTATTTTCCGTTGAACGCTCTTCGCTCTCCTCTTTTGTCCAGCCTTTCTCAATGGACTGGCTGGCAGAAAATCCGATGGAAGTTTCCAAATCTCCGAAGAATGGAAGACTCTTGGAATGTGTAACTGTAACGGATTCTTCATAAGTATAAGATTTGGAGCCACTGATGCTGCTCAAAGCACCGTAAGTAGTTGAATTTGTCAGCGACTGCGTGCCGGACACTTCCACGCCACTGTTGTTGCGGATATCGGAGCTGTAAATATTACTGGTCTTTTTCTCGTCACTGATCACCCGTTTGTAGGAGTTATCGTACATTGGGAAAATCGGTGACACACGGAAATTATGAAAATACACAGCGTAAGCTTTGTAGCGTCCGGCGATATCACTGTCTTTTGCGCGGAGTGCGCCATGCCAGCGGACAACAACCGGAGATTCTTCGGTATCATTGGAAATGGAATCGAGTTTTTTTAATGGAAGCGATCCAAGCGGTGTACTCGTAAGATCATTTGCGATATGCTGCTGTGCATTCGCAAGACTGCTTTCACTGAAATACCCGCCCCAGTTATACCAGGCATCGTCCAGTTTCAGTTCAGATTTCCGCCGATTTCCATAAATGGTCATATTACAAAGTGTATCATTCAGATAACCATAATTTCCCTGCCCTTTTTCGACAGATAAGATCCATCCAAGATAATCCCAGTCGGATAGCAGATAGTCGCCCTTGCGTGTGCCCATAGGAACGTCATCATCTATAATGTAAGATTGTAGTGCTTTTTTATAACATTCCGCCGGAAGCATGGAGAGATCTGTATTAGTATTACGGTAAAAAACGCGGTCACTGCCGAGATCCTGTGAGTCTTTGTCGATGAAAGTTTTCGGAAGATCCACAAGCCCATTTATAATCGCTTCCGGCGATTCATCTCCGGCCTTTACCTGAGTCATTGGAATACAGGAAAAAATCATGACAGAGGAAAGTGCCAGGGCAAATGTTTTCTTCCAGATTCTTATTTTTCGTTTATCATTCTTTTTCATAATGCACCATCCTTTCTAATATACCTTGACGGAAACGGTTGCTTTTCTGCCACTGCCATCGGTTGCGGCGGCTGTAATCTTTACAGTTTTTCCTTTTCCGGCTTTTAAAGCCTTCACGACACCTTTGGAGGAAACAGTCATATATTTCGTGTTTGAAGAAGTGAAGGTTAAAGTTTTATTTGCACCTGCGGATGCAGTGACAACTGCCTTTAATTTCGTACTTTTTCCGGCTTTTATTTTTGACGGTGCGGTGACTTTCAGCTTCTTTACAATCCCTTTCATGGAAGTAATCTTAAAAGAGCCTTGTACTTTACTGCCATCTTTGGATAAGGCAGTGATGGTAACGGATTTTCCACCGCTGTTTTTCTTTAAAGTGACAACACCTTTGGAAGAAATAGTAGCAACTTTAGTGTTACTTGATTTCCATTGCAGAGCTTTATTGGTTGCGTTGGAAGGAGAAATCGTGGCTTTTAAAGTGAGCTTTTTTCCGGCAGCAATCTTGTGGGAAAGACCGGATAACCGGATTTTCTTTACTTTATAAACCGGATTTTCTGGTTTGTTAGGCTTTGGCGTTTCATTTTCATTGATTACCATTACATTCTTTTCGAACATGGTATTATTGGAAGAAACCGTACCAGCTGATAAATAATTTACTTTTGAAAGATCAACATACATTGCAGGACGTAAAGGATAGTAATCCTGGGATGCCATGCTGGTTTTCATGATTTCACCTGTCGTTTGGACACTGTCATACAATGCTCTCGTTGTACCATAAGTTTCTAATCTCCAGTTGCAGTTTCCGGCATATTGTGGACGTTTGTCACGCCAGACATTCTGTGCAAATGCAAAGTCTGTACACTTCGCGCGTCTTGCATTATCTTCCAGCAGGGTGACATCTGTGAATCCATATGCCAGAGCTTCCGAACCGTAGGCTTCCGAGTTGCTTAACAGAAAAAGTTTATTTACAGAAGGCTTATAATTATTGCGGGTTGTATCAACGACAGCAGCCTGTTCTTCGGAAGAAAATATCTGGAAAAATAGTTTGTTATTAAAGAAGTCAGGAATATCTGTCAGACTTCCCCGGTAGAAAATCTTGTCAGCAAGAAGAAAAGCGGTGGATTTATTCATCTTTAACACACGCCATTTCAATGGCTCGTATCGAAAATAGTGCCAGGTGCTGTCATCTTCCCAAGGGAAAATATCATAAGTCTGGGAATATTTAGTGGTTGGCCAGTAGTCCGGAACCAGGAGAGAAGAAACATCCGTCTGGCTGCGGCAAAGCCTCCGATATTTGTAGTTTCCAATGGTAATATCTCCGTTTTCATCCCACTGGGAGTCGTCGGCAGCTTTTAATTTTTCGTAAATTTGTCCATTTTCTGCTGTGACTTCAGACTGCGGATAGCTTCCGAGCCAGACGCAGTCCCAGGTGACTTTCTTCCCGGCATAGAGAGAAGAATCATCGGTGATTTTCGGATTGGATAAAGTGTCGGATGCCTGGACGGTCTCCGCCGGACAGATAAGTGAGGACAACGTTCCTGTCACGGTAAGAATCGAGACAAGAAAGATGCCGGAGAATATTTTCTTAAGATGTAGTCTGTTCATAGTGCGCCCCCCTTTTCATGATTTTGATAAGTATAGGTTTTAACGTTCACTTCTCTATCTTTATCATATGAAAAGAGGACAAAAATCATAGTGTCTGCCGGTCACATATTAGGAAATCAATGGCTATGGCGGTATTTCGCAGGGGGTGTGTCATATTTTTGCTGGAATATTTTATAAAAATATCCTTTGTTGTTATAACCGATAGTGTGCATAATCTCGTCTACGGTTTTATCCGTGTGTTCCGGCATGGATTCCGCATGTTCCAGACGGATCTTCTGCACATAGAATGCAGTATCACAGGCAGATATCGATACACTGGTTGAAGAATATTATGACAAATATGAGATCCTTTTGGAAGGAAGAGATGAGAAAGAATTCCGCGAGCATGTTGCAGTGCAGGCAGGAATTGAAATTGGATTTGAGAGATCTCTGGAACAGTCTGGCATATTAAAATAGGACTGCAGATTGGGAGGTTTGCAGTCCTGAGGAAAAAGTTATGAAAAAGAATTATAAGTGTTCGTTTTCTTCGAACAATTATAGTATAGGCAGAAATTGTGATGAAAGTGTGATGAGATTAAGAAAAAAATGTTAACAAATACATTTTCTTATAAAAAGCCATTAAGCCACAAACCCATTCCTGTGCAAGCCCATGGTGGTTTTAGGCTTATGACCTTGGCATAAGAATATTAAAATTAAAAAATGCCAGACGAATTGCTCCGTACAGCGTACTCTCGCAATTCTGCCCAATATTCGCATATCGCGAAGCTTGCGCTTCCCTTTTATGCTCATATCGGGGCGGGTCATTAAGCCATGCACCCACTCCTGAGCAAGCTCATTGTGGTTGCAGGCTTATGACCCTGGCATCTTAAATTCTGAAGAAACTTTAAAGATATTTTAAAGAAATAAGAAGAATGTGCACAAGCAGGAAAAAGTCTGCTATAATGAACAACATACGGTGAAAAGAGGTGCATTATGAAGAAAGACACGACACAGAAGAAAAAAATGATACCTTCTTATGCAATACTTCCGCTGCTGATCTGTATAGCTGTGAATTTCACAGTTTATATAGGAACAGATAAGCTGATGGAGCACCGCAATTTTTATGATCTGACCTTACCGATTGACAGAATGGTTCCGGTGATTCCAGCATTTTCAGTCATTTATATCGGATGTTATTTATTCTGGATCGTAAATTATATTATGATCACCAGAATGAACAGAAGCCACTGTTATCGTTTTATTCTGGCGGATGTTATGTCAAGACTTGTATGTGGTTTCTTTTATATTGTAATGCCGACAACGAATGTGCGTCCGGTAGTGAATGGAACAGATATTTTCAGCCAGATGTTAAGATGGGTGTATCAGATAGATGATCCGACCAGATTGTTTCCGTCAATTCATTGTCTGGTAAGCTGGTTCTGTTATATCGGGATCCGTGGACAGAGGCAGATACCGAAGTGGTATCAGAGGTTCAGTCTTGTATTTGCAATTTTAGTCTGTGTATCAACGCAGGTAACAAAGCAGCATTATATTGTGGATGTTTTTGGAGGCATTGCTGTGGCAGAGATCTGTTACCGGATTTCCGGTAAGATTATGGAGCGGCGAAGCCGGGAAAAGGGGAAAAAGATTGTTAAATAAGAAGAAAAGTATTGCGAATACCATTTTTCTGGTTTTGATTTTCGCATTAACACTTTACAGTGTATTCCATGGTGAAGATTTTCCGGCGGTGCTCAGGACGATCGGTGAAGTGAATCCGTGGTATCTGATACCGGGAACAGCAGGTGTAATCCTGTTTATCTGGGGGGAATCGATCATTATCTGGTATATGTTCGGTACACTGGATATTCATGAAAAGAAACGGACGTGTTTTTTATATTCCTGTGTAGGTTTCTTTTTTAGTGCGGTGACACCGTCTGCAAGCGGCGGACAGCCGATGCAGATCTATTATATGAGAAAGAATAAAATACCGATTCCGGTAGCAACGCTTGTACTGATGATCGTTACGATTACATACAAATCTGTACTGGTATTTGTTGGTCTGTTCGTTGCATTTTTCCAGAGAGGATTTGTTCATAAATATCTGGAAGGAATACTGCCGATTTTTTATCTGGGAGTTGCATTAAATGTAGGCTGTTGTGTTGCAATGTCGATTCTGGCATTTCATCCGGAGCTTGCCAAATGGATCATGATGAAAGGTCTCAGGCTTCTGGAAAAGAGCCGGCTTATGAAACATAAGGAAAAGAGAACGAAAAAGCTTGCAGATTCTATGGAACAGTATAAGGCTACGGCGGCTTATTTCGGAACGCATAAGAAAGTGATCTTTAATGTTATACTGATTACATTTTTTCAGAGATTTTCATTATTTTTTGTAACATGGTTTGTATACAAAGCTTTCGGACTGCACGGAACGAGCATATATGATGTAGTGATGCTGCAGGCAGTCGTATCTGTATCAGTGGATATGCTCCCACTTCCGGGAGGAATGGGAATTAGTGAGAATCTGTTCCTGATTATTTTTAAAACAGTATTTACAGCAGGACTTCTGTTACCGGGAATGGTACTGAGCAGAGGAATTGCGTTTTATGTACAACTTCTCTTCAGCGCAACACTGACATTGGTTGCGCATATTCGGATAGGACGAGGGCGGGAAGAGACAACAGAAACTTGTGAACAACAGGCTGGCTAATTCAGCGGAAAGAAAAGAGGGAAAAAATGATAGGAATTTATAATTATACGGTTGTGCTGACTTATATGAGTCTCTGCTCTTCCGTTTTTGGAATGACACAGGCAATACACGGACATTTTAAGATTGCGATTTTCTGTCTTGCATTATCCGGGCTTTGCGATATGTTTGATGGCAAAGTTGCGCGTTCTAAGAAAGACCGTACAGATGATGAGAAAGCTTTTGGTATCCAGATTGATTCACTGTGTGATGTAGTCTGTTTCGGAATCTTTCCGGCAATGATTTGTTATCTGCTGGGAGTACGTGGACCAATCGGTCTGCTTTTAATTGCATTTTATTGTATCAATTCGGTGATCCGGCTTGCTTATTTTAATGTAATGGAAGCAAAACAGGCACTGGTAACAGAGAGCGGAGAGAAGTTCTATAAGGGATTGCCGATCACATCCATGGCAATTGTATTGCCATTGGTATTCATGATCCAGTTTTTTGTACCGGATTTTGTTTTCCGTATCTGCCTGCATCTGGCACTGTTTATTGTCGGACTGTTATTTGTTGTAGACTTTAAATTAAAAAAACCAGGCAATAAAACACTTGCACTTCTTGTGCTGGTCGTTGGCGCGGCAGTGATCATTATGATGATATTTACAAAGTACAAAGTAAATATGCAGATGAACTGGCCATGGCTTTGCAGAAGATAAAAGGTTACATAAGAGATTAGAAGACGGCAGGATATGAGGAGAACACAGATGAAATACAGAGACCGGGAAGGCAGAGATGTCGGTGTTGAGACCGGACAGGATCAGTTTTTAAAACATTTATATGGAAATGCATTTGGAAGAGCTGTTATCCGGATCATGATCCGTCCGTGGGTGAGCAGGCTTGGCGGATATGTTCTGGACAGTTTCATATCCAAGATCGGCATCCGTCCGTTTGTAAAAAAGAACAATATTGACTTGTCTATGTGTGAGAAGACAAAGTTTCGTTCATATAATGATTTCTTTACAAGAAAATTAAGAGAAGAAGCACGCATACCGCAGGGAGATGAAAAGACGTTGATCAGCCCTTGCGATGGGAAATTAAGCGTATATCCGATCAGTGATATAGCAGGTAGAGAGAATGCATTCCGGATCAAGGATACACTTTATACAACCTCATCACTTCTGAGATCCGGCAAACTGGCAAAGCAGTATGAGGGCGGCATGGCGCTTGTGTTCCGTCTGACAGTGGATGATTATCACAGATATTGTTACGTGGCAGACGGAGAGAAATCCCAGAATTATCATATTCAGGGAGTATTCCATACGGTGAATCCGGTAGCCAATGATGTGTATCCGATTTACAAAGAGAATACAAGAGAGTACAGTCTGCTTAAGACAAAGCAGTTTAAGACGATTTTAATGATGGAAGTCGGCGCTCTTATGGTTGGACGGATCACAAACTATGAAGAAGCAGGAACAGTCCGTAAGGGACAGGAAAAAGGAAAGTTTGAGTTTGGAGGATCGACGATTATCCTGTTATTGCAAAAGGATGCAGCAGTGCTGGATAGCGATCTCATCCGTAATACAGAAGAAGGATATGAAACTATCGTAAAGATGGGCGAAAGAATAGGAACGGCAAAGTAATTGCCGTTCCTATTCTTTTGAGGAAAATTCATATAATGAAGATTTGCCTTAAATTAAAGTGTGGTAAACATATCGATCACCTGTCCGGTCATGACTTTCGGTGAGTCGCATAAAAGGTAGATAATACCTTTTGCTACATCTGCAGCACTGTCCATAACAGCATTGTCCTGACCGACATTGTGGTTGTATACCCGCTGTCCCGGTGTATCTACCATACCAGGGGCAACAGCATTGACTTTAATGCCATATTCTTTTGTCTGGATTGCGGTTGTCTTTGTCAGTGTCACAATACCGCCTTTTGCTACTGCGTAGCCACCCATCTGGGAAGCGATACGTCCCATGCGGGAAGAAACACTTACGATGTCACCACTATGCTGTTTGATCATAACCGGCACAACTTTGTTGAGGCAGAGGAACGGAATCTTCAGATTTGTCTTGATGATCTGGTCCCACTGCTCTTCGCTCCACTCCCAGATCTTGATTGCCTGATGTCCGACTTTGTCATAAATCTCAGATGGGTATCCACCGGCATTATTGATCAGGATATCAATGCGTCCAAATTGTTCTACAACAGCATCAACCATGGACTGTACCTGTGCGGCATCTGTCAGATCACGGGAAAGGGAAGTAGCTTTTCCTCCTTTTTCTTCGATCATCTGTACCGTCTCATCCAGGTTTGCCTGCGTTCTTGCAACACAGACAACGGTTGCGCCTTCTGCGGCAATCGCGAGAGCCGCTTCTCTTCCGATGCCCTTGCCGGCACCTGTTACAATTGCAATTTTACCTTCTAATTTCATTTATTCAGCCTCCAAAAATAAGTAGTTATCAATATATAATCATTCATTTACCTAAACAATTCGTTCAGTATCGTCAAAGAAATCCAAAGCAGCCGGATAGATATAACTGTCGCCGATCCCATGGAGGAGAATCAGATTCAAGTGATTGTTCAGATTCTTCTTATCCAGTGCAATGGCTTCTGTCAAAGCGCCAAGCGCAACACCGCAGGAAGAAGGAAGTCCGTAGATTGTAAGCAGATCCTGGATCCGTATAGAGGTTCCGTCCGGTGTAAGACCTTTCTCTTCTGCGAGTTTCGTCAGTTGATACATACCGATCGCAACCGCTTCACCATGGCTCTCACGCTCATAATGATAATACTGTTCGATCGTATGTGCCAGCGTATGCCCGAAATTCAGGAGCATACGGCTTCCTGTGTCAAACTGATCTTCTTCGACTACAACACGTTTGCAGTCTACACAACGGTAAATGATATTGCCAAGTTCGTCCTTTAAGTCGGCAAAGGAAGTATGTGTTTCCAGAAGGGAAAATAATTCTGGATCCTGGATGCATCCATACTTGATCACTTCGCCCATGCCATCGTGAATGAAATGGTCCGGCAGTGTCTGTAATACTTCCGGATCTATCAGGACGAGGGAAGGCTGATAAAATGCACCAACCAGATTCTTGCCCTGCGGCAGATCGACAGCAACTTTTCCGCCAACGGAAGAGTCAACCTGCGCAAGCAGGGAAGTTGGAATCTGGACCAGTTTGATTCCACGTAAGAAACTTGCCGCTGCAAATCCTGCCAGATCACCAATCACGCCACCGCCCAGAGCGATCAGAAGATCGCTGCGGGAAAATCGTGCCTGAAGCAATGCGTCATAGATCAGAGGAAGAGACTCAAATTTCTTCGTAGCCTCTCCATGCGGAAGCACAAGATGAAAGACTTCAAAGTCAGCTTCCAGTACTTCCGACAATGCATCTCCGTAGATCGGATAGACGTTATCGTCAGAGACGATCATGATCTTTCTGCCATGAAAGACTTCCTTAATATAAGTTCCGGCATCTGCAAGAATGTGATTCTCGATATAGATTGGATAACTGTTTTTTTCAAGATTAACGGTTAGTTTCATTGTAGCTTTACTCCTGTTCTATTGTCTGTGAATGATGTCAGCAATCTGTTTTACATCTTTCAGCAGTTCACTGTATTTTTCTGGTTTTAAGGACTGTGCTCCATCGCAGAGAGCAGCTTCCGGATTATTATGTACTTCGATCATCAGTCCGTCAGCACCGGCTGCAACAGATGCTTTTGCCATAGAATCTACGAGCCACCATTTTCCACCGGCATGGCTTGGATCGATGATAACCGGGAGGTGTGTCAGCTTCCGCAGTACAGGAACGCTCTGCAGATCCAGTGTATTTCTTGTATATGTTTCAAAAGTACGGATACCACGTTCGCACAGAATGACATTCTCATTACCGGAAGCCATAATATACTCTGCGGACATTATCCATTCTTCATATGTCGCATTCAGACCTCTCTTTAAGAGGATCGGGCGGTCAACCTGACCGAGCTGTTTTAACAGATCAAAGTTCTGCATATTTCTTGCGCCGATCTGGATCAGATCTACTTTCTCGTTGAAGACATCCAGATATTCCGGAGACATCAGTTCTGTAACGATCGGAAGTCCGACTTCTTCTTTTACTGCGCATAAGATGTCAAGACCTTCCGGTCCAAGTCCCTGGAAAGAATACGGGCTTGTTCTAGGCTTGAATGCACCGCCTCGTAACATATTCGCTCCGGCAGCTTTGATATCCTTTGCAATGGATAATACCTGCTCGTAAGTCTCAACGGAGCAAGGTCCTGCGATGTAAGCCATGTTGCCGCTTCCAACCTTCACACCAGATACATCTACAACAGTGTCTTCCGGGTGGAAAGCACGGTTTGCCAGTTTGTAAGGCTCCTGTACATGGATAACTTTGTCAACGTATGGGTTTACTTCGAAAAGCTTTGCATCGATACGGCTTGTATCACCGATACAGCCGATGATTGTCTGACCTGCACCTTTTACAATATGGGTGTCCAGACCTTTTGTTTTGATCAGATTCTCTACGCGGTCAATTTCTTTCTGACCGGAGTGTTGTTTTAATACAATAATCATAAGTGTTCTCCTCCATATTCACACTGTAAAATTTTAGCTGTTTAAAGTGCGAAACTACACTTATCTTAACGCGGAAGCCTATATTTGTCAACCTTTTTAGCCCATTTTCGCAGAAAGCGGGGATTTTTCTCTGTTAGTGCTTAGCAGGTGCTGAAATATTTGTAGATTTACCGTATAAAAATGTGTATTTTAAGTATAAACACCTCTGTTTTTAGGGGGGAGTAACAAAACGTTAAACAAGAGTTACGAATATTATGGCGCAAGGTATCAGTGAACTGAATTGTCAAATGAAAAATTAGCCGATATAATGAATATGAAGGCGATCATTAGTGACAGAAAAAGAGGTATAAATATGGAAGAAATAAAAAAAAGAATCCTTTATCCAAAGCCGTTGAAGGCGGGTAATCAGATCTGTCTGATCGATCCGGCAAATGCATACACAGAGGAAGCCATCGAAGCGGTCAGCAGTTATTGGAAAGGGAGAGGTTTTCAAGTGATCTGTGCACCGGAGATGGCATTTAAAAGGGGAACACCGAGAGAGCGCGCGGCAAAATTAAATAAAGTATTTGCTGATGAAGAAAATAAAGCAGTTATGTGCATCTGGGGCGGTTATGGCACCATGACACTTCTTGATTATCTGGATTATGAAATGATTCGGGAAAGAAAGCCTGTATTTACCGGATTCAGTGATATTACAGCGCTGCATCTTGCAATCGGGCAGAAGACCGGGCTGGTGACATTTCACGGAGGTGCAGTTTATGGAAGGACGAGGACGATAACAGAAGATGCCAAAGAAGCGGTATATCAGAGTGTGACGACACCGGTCAGAGGAAAAGCGTTTTCTAATTTTAACGGAGAACCTTTTCATATATACAAAGAAGGAATTGGCGAAGGAATTCTGACAGGTGGCAATCTGACACTATTAAGCCGGCTTACCGGAACGCCTTATGAAGTGAATACGCGTGAGAAAATCCTGTTTTTTGAAGAAATAGGCGAGAAGCCATACAGGCTGCATGGCATGCTGACGCAGCTTAAGATGGCAGGAAAATTTGAAGAAGTAAAAGGAATCATTGTCGGAGATCTGAGTGGTTGTGATACGAAAGACCGTCCGGGAACAGCACTGGAAGCGGTGAAAGAGGTACTTGAAGATGTAAAATGCCCGGTCATCTATGGAGTGAGGGCCGGGCATATCGGAGATTCCATGACACTGCCATTGCACGCACAGGTGCGCATAGAGGCAGTGGAGGAATACGGTGTACAGTTCCGGGCAATATAAGAACTGCCCGGATACATGGTTTAATTATCTAATTTGATCCCGGACAATGCCTGTGCAAAGGCATTGTTGACAGGTTCTTCTTTTTGTTTGTTCAGATATTTGCGGACATCTTTTTTAGAAACACCTGCGCCTTCTTTCTGGCGTCTTGCTTTAAATGCTTCCAGTTTTTCTTTGTGTCCGCAGGAGCATACAAATGTCTCCGTATCTCCTTTCTTGATAAGCTCCATTTTCTTATGGCAGTTCGGACAGCGGGCATTGCTTGTGCGTGCGATTGTCTCGCGGTAGCCGCATTCGCGGTCCTGGCAGACGAGAAGTCTTGCGTTTTTGCCGTTCACGGCAAGCATGCGCTTTCCGCAACGTGGGCATTTATGATTGGTAAGATTATCATGCTTAAAGGTGCCGTCCGCTGTTTTGATATCCTGGATCAGAGACCGGGTGTAATCCTGAATATCATGCAGGAAAACCTGCTCTTTCTGTGTGCCTTTCGCGATGTGGGACAATTCCATCTCCCAGGAGGCGGTAAGCTCCGGCTTTTTCAGATCTTCCGGAACCAGTTCAAGCAGTTGCTTTCCTTTGGAAGTGATCAAGATTTCCTGTCCCTTTTTTTCTATCAAAAATGTGTGGAATAATTTCTCTATAATATCAGCTCTTGTCGCAACGGTTCCGAGTCCGCCGGTTTCACCAAGTGTTTTGCGGGCGGCAGCATCTTTTGATTCCATATATTTGACGGGATTTTCCATTGCACTAAGTAGTGTGGCTTCGGTAAATCTTGCCGGAGGTTTTGTTTTGCCGGAAGTCAGAGTGGCGCGGTCAATTGTAAGATATTCTCCTTTTTTAAGCTCTGAAAGATTCTGCCCGGATACAGAAAAATTGTGCGTTTCATTATCGAAATCGTCCTCCCAATGCGCATTGCTGTCATTCTCATACACCGCTTTCCAACCGGGAGTAAGGATTTTATTTCCTTTGGAAGAAAATGACTGACCGGCGGCAGTTCCCTTGAGGGAAGTCTGCTCATACTCATAAGCAGGATAAAGGACACTGATAAAACGGCGCACGACGAGGTCATAGATTTTTCGCTCTTCATTTGTCATATGATCCAGCTGGACAAATTCCTCTGTTGGAATGATCGCATGGTGATCGCTGACCTTCCTGTCATCGACAAAAGATTTGCTTGTGTGGATCGGAGCTTTTAAAAGTGTTGGAACAAAGGCTTTATACGGACCGAAGTTGATAGCTTTCAGACGCTCTTTGATCGTCGGAACAACATCCGAGCTAATATAGCGGCTGTCTGTCCGCGGATAAGTCAGTACTTTATGATTTTCATACAGGCGCTGCATAATGTTCAGCGTCTCTTTTGCGGAGAAACCAAAACGGCGGTTGGCATCCCGCTGTAATTCTGTCAGATCATAGAGACCTGGTGAAAATGTTTTTTTCTTTGTTTTGTGCATATCTGTAATCTGTAAAGACTGCCGGTTTGCGGAGTTGGTTTGTGAGGTTACACCGGCTGTGCGGTTTTTTGTCAGTGCTTCACGTAATTGTTCCAGATGTTCTTTGTGAAAAGAACGGGTGCTTTTGGATTTTTCACTCTGCCATGTCCAGGTAATTCCGCCTGCCTGCAGAGTCATACCATAATAATCCTGTGGTTTGAAAGAGCGAATCTCCGTCTCTCTTGCGGCGATCATAGCAAGCGTCGGTGTCTGGACACGTCCGCAGGAAAGCTGCGCATTGTATTTACAGGTTAAGGCGCGGGTCGCGTTGATGCCGACAAGCCAGTCCGCTTCGGAGCGGCTTCTTGCTGCATAATAAAGATTGTTATATTTTCTGCCGTCTTTTAAATTCTGGAATCCTTCCCGGATCGCTTTGTCTGTGACAGAAGAAATCCAGAGCCTCTTGATCGGTTTGCGGCAGCCGGACTTATCCAGAATCCAACGTGCGACCAGCTCGCCCTCGCGACCGGCATCGGTTGCGATAATGATTTCTGAAATGTCCTTCCGGAATAGTTGTGTTTTTACATGCTGGTATTGCTTAGAAGTCTGTTTAATGACGACGAGCTCCCATTTCTTCGGAATCATTGGCAGGACAGACATATTCCATTCTTTGAATTTTTTATCGTAGCTTTCCGGATCAGCCAGTGTGACCAGGTGCCCGAGCGCCCATGTGACAACGTAGGAATTGCCTTCGATTGCACCGGGCAGATTTTTATGACACTTCAGCACGCGCGCAATATCGCGTGCGACCGAAGGCTTTTCTGCTAAAACGAGTGATTTCATAGATGTAAGTCTCCTTAAATAAGAGTTTTTTTATTCAACATAGCGGATTTCTGGCGGGGTGTCAACTGTTCAGATATTTGCAAAAAAAATTGCAAAAAAAGTTAAAAAATACTTGCAATCTGTATGTGAGTGTGTTATATTAATCTTCGGTCACGTTTGATAGTGATTTATATAAGGCTCCATGGTCAAGCGGTTAAGACATCGCCCTTTCACGGCGGTAACACGGGTTCGATTCCCGTTGGAGTCACTCAGAGCTTTCGGGCTTTTCATATATAGTATTTATAATATGGCGCCATAGCCAAGTGGTAAGGCAAAGGTCTGCAACACCTCTATCACCAGTTCAAATCTGGTTGGCGCCTCTAAAAAAGCTTTAGGTTAATTCCTGAAGCTTTTTTGATGTTAGAAAGAAAGTATCTATTGGCATTTCTGCAGGTGATAAAGTTTCGTGAACATAAAAGAAGTATTTTAAGGGTGGACGCACTCCGGCAGATACGTTATAATTATGCATGGATATGCATAAAAGTAAGGCAATACATAAGAAAAGAAATATAAATATTTACAAAGATATAAAAGGAGAGCGCTATGCCAGTATTTGATTTCAACAATACTCCGGATGACAAGAAAGCAGCGGAGTGCACATACACGATTTTTTACTCCGGTGAAGGAGAAGCAACACCGGAAAAACCAATGATGGTGCTGGATAACCAGATGAAAAAATGGGAACATCATTCCCTTGGAATGTTTACAAATCCGGTAAAACGTACTGCATTTGAATTTCAGCAGGAGACGGGAACTGTCAGTGCGGACATTCTGAAAATTGACGCAAGATTTGTAAGCCTTCTGAAATGGCTCGGCGAAAATCATATCAATGTCCGCCTGTCAGGAGAGAATACAGAAGAAGGTTATGCAGTTTACAAGATCCGTGAGATTGCTTTCGGCGGTGGAACAAAGCTTTCGGCGGAAGATGGATTTTTACAGTTTATGATTGAGCGTCTGCTTGCCAGCGATGCGCCGACTTCACAGGTCAGTGACGAAGAACTGGAAGAGATGGGTGACAGCATGAAGCTCACCAGCTTACAGAGCATCATTGATTTTATGGACTGTGCCGGAAATACACTGCCGGATAATATCCGTCTCTGGGCGAGAAGAAACCTGGCGGTTGCAAAATCCCACGAAGTCTCACCGGAAGAGCGCAGACATGCACAGAGAGCGCTTTCCATTATGATGAATGTGCAATGGAAGAGTGATTATTTTGAAGCAATCGATCCGGAAGAAGCAAGACGGATTCTGGATGAAGAATTATATGGAATGGAAAAAGTAAAACAACGTATCATTGAGACGATCATCCAGATCAATCGTACACATACGCTGCCGGCATACGGACTGTTGCTGGTAGGTCCTGCCGGAACCGGTAAATCCCAGATTGCCTATGCAGTGGCAAGAATTCTGAAACTGCCGTGGACAACACTGGATATGAGTTCCATCAATGATCCGGAGCAGCTTACCGGAAGTTCCCGTATCTATTCCAACGCAAAGCCGGGAATTATTATGGATGCATTTGCAATGGCAGGAGAATCCAATCTTGTATTTATTATTAATGAGCTGGACAAGGCCGCATCCGGAAAAGGCAACGGCAACCCGGCAGATGTTCTGCTGACATTGTTAGATAACCTTGGATTTACAGACAACTATATGGAATGTATGGTGCCGACTGTGGGTGTTTATCCGATCGCAACAGCTAATGACAAAGAACAGATCAGTGCGCCACTGATGTCACGTTTCGCAGTGATCGACATTCCGGATTACTCATTTGAAGAGAAGAAAGTGATTTTCTCAAAATTCTCACTTCCAAAAGTGCTCAAACGAATGAGCCTGAAAGAAGAAGAGTGTATCGTGACAGACGATGCACTGGATGCGGTTATTGAAAAATATGCAGATACGACAGGTATCCGTGACCTGGAGCAGGCAGCAGAGCATATTGCAGCAAATGCACTTTATCAAATCGAAGTGGAGCATAAAGGTGCGATCACATACACAAGAGAAATGGTAAATGAACTGCTTGGTTAATCTGTCGCAATAAATATTTACATATGGCAATAAAAAGCAGAGCAGTATTACAGGAACGGATAGCAGGAGGATATGACAATGGAATTACTTGATGTAATGAAAAAAAGATTTTCAGTACGCAAATACAAAGAGCAGCAGGTAGAGCCGGAGAAGCTGGCGAAAATCCTGGAAGCAGCACACGTTGCACCAACAGCTACCAATGCGCAGCCGGTGCGGCTGATCGTGGTACAGAGTGAAGAAGGCAGAGCGAAACTGGACAAAGCTGCACGCCTTTATGGTGCACCGACAGTTATCATCGTATGCGCCGATCATGATAAAGCATGGGTGCGCAAATACGACCAGATGCAGACGACAGATATCGATGCTTCGATTCTGACAGATCATATGATGCTGGAAGCAACCGAACAGGGACTTGGAAGCTTGTGGGTATGCTGGTTTGATCCAAAGATTGTCAGAGAAGAGTTCGAACTTCCGGATAATCTGGAACCAATCAATCTGCTGGCACTTGGTTATGCGGATACAGAAGAAAAAGGACCGGATCGTCATAAAACAGAGCGAATCAGCCTGGATGAACTGGTGACGTATAAGTAAGAAAAAGGATGCCATTGATATCTGATTTTCTACATTTTTATTTGTTGTGAATGCCTGTAGTTATATACAGGCATTTTTGTTGTTAGGGCAAAGCCCTGTTTTACATTGTGGAGTTTTTCGTTGATCCGAAAAACGGAACTTTGGAAAACAAATAAACCACCTGCTGGGGGTGGTTGAAGTTGCTTCAGCTTACAGTATAAAACCTCCAGTGCTATAATAATGTTAGGTTCGCCAACCGCATTATTTAACAAAGGAGGTATCCATATGGATAATAATAGTTTATCACATACGAAATGGAATTGTAAGTATCATATTGTTTTTGCTCCCAAATATAGAAGAAAAGTAGCATATGGAAAGATTAAGCAAGATATTGCAAATATTTTAAGTATGTTATGCAAGAGAAAAGGTGTAAAAATTGTGGAAGCAGAGATATGTCCAGATCACGTGCATATGTTAGTTGAGATTCCACCGAGCATAAGTGTATCGTATTTTGTAGGGTATTTAAAAGGCAAAAGTACATTAATGATATTCGAACGTCATGCAAATTTGAAGTACAAATACGGAAATAGACATTTCTGGTGCAGAGGATATTATGTAGATATGGTAGAGAAAAATGCGAAGAAAATACAAGAATATATAGCAAATCAATTACAGAGTGATTTGGAATATGATCAAATGGCACTGAAAGAGTATATTGACCCGTTCACGGGTGAGCCAGTAAAACATAACAGATAAAGATAAGCCCGAAAGGGCTTAGTGAGTAAATGATGTTGCGATTGGGGAATCTATTTCGATGAGTCTTTAGACTCCAGTGCTGGTAACAGACTCTTATAGGGTCAAAGCAAACCACCGGCTAAGCCGGTGGTTGTGATTTTCATATTAAAATTTCAAAGTTTAATTATTTGCTTTTGCACGACGTGCATCATTTTCTTTCTTAATTTCTGGATAAATTTTATCTAATTTATAAAATGCCATTAAAATTAAAGAAAGAATACACAGAATTAACGGAACTCCGCAGAAAGCTAACTGAATAGCTGTGATGGCTGAATCCGGCTGTGTAGTAGCAGAGGCACTGTAATGACCCCAAACAAGTAATGCAGAAGTAAGAGCACTTACAGTAGCACTGGAGAATTTGTTCATAAATCCGGCAAATGCATTTTGTGTACCAGACATGGATTTGCCATGGAGATACTCGCCATAGTCGATTGTATCCGCAATCATTGAAAATACCATAACGAGTCGTGCACCTAAACCAAAACCTACACAGAATACAAAGGCATAGATAAGAACAAGGTTTCCATGTACTAATAATAAACCAATGAATCCGATAAGCATAAAGACAGTGGAAATCTGCATAATATCACGTTTGCTCATAAAACGGTTTGCGACAGAAGCAAGAAGCTGTGAGATGAACTGTCCCACTGTCATAAGCGAAGTAGCAAGTGTCATTTTTGAAACATCGCCGACAATATAAGTGAAGTAATACTGCATTGCGCCGGAAGCACCAAGCCAGGCTACGCACAATAAGAATGTTTCAATGAAAACAATCATAAAAGGTTTGTTTGAGATTACATATTTAAAATCAGTAATTAAACTTGTTTTCTTTTCAACAACCGGAGCCGGATTAATTTCTTTTACATTAATTGCAGAAAGAAATACGATTACAATTACAACAATAGCAAGAACCATATTTGTATAACGATATCCAACAGCCATATTTTTTCCGTTATCACTGAAGAAGTTAACTGCAGGAATTACAAAGGATGCAGAAACTAAAGAACCAAGACTTGCCATTAACATACGAGTTGTCGTGATGTTGGTTCTTTCCAGAGGTTCTGGTGTCAAAGCAGGTAATAATGCGTTCATAGGAATATTTACTAATGTATATCCAAAAGAGAATAAAATATAAGTAGCGTATGCATATACCAGTTTTGCTGTTGGTGAAAAACCTGTAGGTACGCAGAACAGTAAAACCATTCCAACAGCTAGAACAGGAGCACCGGCAATCATCCACGGACGACATTGTCCAAGTTTGGTATGTGTACGGTCGACAAAGGAACCAACCATATAGTCTGTACCAGCGTCAATCAGTTTTGTTACAACAAACATAAAACCAATGCTTGCAGCATTAATAGAAGCGATGTCTGTGTAATAGAATAACAAATAAGTATTAACAAGAAGATATGCAATATTACATGCAAAGTCACAAATTCCGAATCCGAGTCGTTGTTTCCATATAAAACTCTTTTTTAAATTATTAGGGTTCATTTTTAGTCCTCCATAGTAGTATAATTATTGATAGAAACAATATTAAAACAATTGAATTAAATTAGCATGTATTAATTTTATCAAATAAAAATAATAAAAACAATTTACATATTCAACAAAAAAGATGTGAATATATATGAATATTTAACAAAAAAAGCTCTTTTATATAAATTATATTGACAAAAACAGGGAAAAATGGAAAAATAATATTAAATCAATTGAATTAAAATAAAAAAGCAGAGAAAAATAATCAATACAAAGGAGGACATGGAAATGAAAGCACTATATTATACGGAAGCTGGAAAAGGAGCAATTACAGAAATTCCAAAACCATTATGCGGAGATGATCAGGTTATTATTGAAGTAAAATCAGCAAGTATCTGTAAAGGAGTCGAAGTTGGGCATGCAAACAATGGAACTGGTTTATCTACATACCCGGTTATTCCTGGGCATGAATTTGCAGGTGTTATTACAGAGGTCGGAAAAAATGTTACAAAATTAAAAGTAGGAGACAGAGTAACAGCAGACAATACAGAATTGTGTGATGACTGCTATTTTTGTAAACAGGACAAACCTTTATATTGTGAAAACTTTGGATCAATTGGTCATAATATAAATGGTGGATTTGCAGAGTATGTTGTTGTAAAAAAAGAAAAAATATTTAAAATTCCTGATGATATGGATTTCAACACAGCATGTATGACAGAACCTGTAGCTTGCTGTATTCATGCAATGGATCGGTTAAATGTTCAGTATGGTGAAGTTGTCGTCGTTGTTGGTGGTGGACCAAACGGACAGATTTTAAGCCAGATGTTATGTCATTCAAACGCTAACAAGGTCTTTTTGATTGATAAACATCCGGAAAAACTTGCACTTGCAGAAGCGCATGGAGCAATCGGAATTCAGTCTGATACATCAGGAGAATTAAAACATTTCAAAAAAATCCGTGAAATGTACCCGCTTGGAGTAGATGCAGTTATTGATGCAACAGGAAATGCACAAAGTATTGCAGATGATTTCAAACTGTTGAAAACAGGTGGAAGATTATTGCAATATGCGGTTACACACGAAGGCGCAATAGCACCAATCGATACGATGGAATTCTTCCTTGGAGAATTTACATATTATGCAACAAAAGCACAGACACATTGTTTTGGACGTGCGCTGGATGCGATGATCAGCGGAGATGTAGATGTAAAGTCATTAGTTACTTCTGAATATTCGTTGGATGATTATTTTATTGCATTAGATAAAACAATCAATGACAGAAGTCAGCTGAAAATTGTGATCCACCCATAAAAAAGAAAATTGTGTGGAGGTAAGATAAAATGAAAAAGCAAGGAATTATTAATGGGAAATTAATGGGAATACTGGCAGGGCTTGGCCATACGGATAAGATAGTAATAGCTGATGCGGGTTTCCCGATTCCGGAAGGTCGTGAGGTTGTGGATTTGACACTTGTAAAAGGAATTCCAACATTCATGGATGTTATGAAAGCGGTTTTAAATGAAGTTGCAATAGAAAAAATTATGATGTTTGCACCATTAACAGAAGCAAATCCGACAATTTATAATAAATTAAATGATACATTGGCAAAACAGGAAAAGGTACTTGCCAATCCAGATGAATTTCTTGAGGAAGCAAAGAGTGCAAGAGTTGTGATACGGACAGCAGAAATCACACCATGTTGTAATGTGATTTTGTATTCTGCATCAGGAATCAATGAATTATGGGAGCCGTTGGATGTAACTATAGATTAAAGACTTATACAGGGAGAAGAAAGATATGAGATATACAATGCTTGGAAAAACGGAATTAAAAGTATCACAAGCTACAATCGGAACCTGGGCAATCGGAGGTGCCGGATGGGGTGATGTGAATAAAAAAGAATCCATGGAAGCCATTGAGACGATGATTGAAAGAGGTGTAAATCTGATTGATACAGCACCGTTTTATGGATTAGGAGAATCTGAAAAAATAGTTGGTGAGGTCATCCGTGACAAGAGAGATGATATTGTATTGCTGACAAAAGCCGGTACAGGTTGGAATGAAAAAGGTGTTCCTTTTAAAAGATCAGATTACAAGTCCATTCTTAAGGATTGTGAAGAATCATTGCAGAGATTAAAGACTGATTATATCGATTTGTATCTCATTCACTGGCCGGATGAAGTGACCCCAATTGAGGAAATGATGGATGCAATGAATAAATTAAAACAGGATGGAAAGATCCGCTTTATCGGAGCTTCTAATTTTTCGAAGGAAGAGGTTTTAGAAAGTGAAAAATATGTTTCATTTGACGTCTTACAGCATCCGTATTCTATGGTTGCGCAGGACTTCAGAGAGCTGTTAACATGGGCACATAAGAATAATATCGGGACAATGTCTTATGGATCCCTTGGAGCCGGAATTTTAACAGGAAGTATTCGGGAAATGCCGAAATTTTCTGAAGATGATATGCGATTGAATTTTTATGATTATTTCAAGGAACCGAAATTTTCAAAAGTAATGCAGTTAGTAAAACGTCTGGATGTATATGCAGAAAAATATAATGTGCCGGTTTCGCAGGTGACAATTAACTGGAATACACAAAGTGGATTCTTGGATACCATTTTGATGGGTGTTCGTAATAAAAAAGAAGCTGAAGAAAACTGTGCTGCATTTGAATGGAAGTTGGAGCAGGAAGATGTAGAGAGTATTACGAAGGATATTCAGGAAACTCTTGGTGCATAAAAGGATAGGTAATTGCGTATCAGTTTAGTTGTGCGCAATTACCTATTAAAATATACTTTATAAAATATGCTTTGGAAGCTCGTTGTCAATCACCAGAGAGCTTCCACCAAGAAGAACAGCGTCTAACTGTGTGGAACGTCTTCCTGTGATATTGACAATCTCTGTTTTAGAATACAGAGAAAAGGTATCATATTTGGTCAGATAAGAAGTAACCGTTTTTAAGAAGGCTGCTTCAGGTGGAATTTCGTCTCCGATTAAAATACTGTGCGGAGAGAAAAGCTTCATTAATATAATTAGAAACTGGGCAAGCATATCGGCAATATGATCATAAACTACTAATGCCAGAGGATCCTTGTTTGAGTAAGCGTTGATCAGATTACGATATGTGAACTCTGAAAGATCCTGAAGAGAAGAGCCTGGATAATCGGGAAGTAAGTTTATAGCGTGTTGCATAATAGCATCAATAGAAAGCACTTCTTCTATGTTTTTCAATGTATTTTCTGAGTCATGTACATAGATTTCGCTGAAACAATGTGCAGATGAATAGGCACCATGATAGAGGCTGCCATGATGTAAAATACTAAGGTCAACAGAAGTACTGAAGTCTAGGGTAAGGACGATTTTTTCGTTAATGTTATGAATGTAATCTTTGGTGTAAACATGGTAAGCCGTAAAATCAACAGCGCGTTCAATATAAACCGGATAAGGGCAGGATGCTTTAAAGAAAGCGGCAATATCGATCCGCGAATCAGGACCAAAGATACAGAAGGTTGCATCAGAACTATAGTCCATAAAAAAGTCATTTTGCAGACCAAGAGATATGCCAAGTATTTCATAATCATTGGCAAGAATAGAAAATTCTTCTATTTTATTATTAATATCAACAAGTGTCTGATAAAAATTGTCATATGATTTATATTTTTTCTTTTCGACTGCTATACAGGAGAGATTGATATCAAAAATGCCAATAGCAAAATAAGAAGATGTAATGCGGACAGAAATGGTACAATAATTTGAATCAACCAGACGTACACCTTTTACACGGCGACCATTTTTTCCTTCGATGAGTCCACAGTCTTCAACGAGATTTTTCTCGATGAATTCATTGATGATAATCGTGATAGTGGCAGGTTTGAGTCCGCTAAGTTCAGCAAGTTCAATTCGGGAAATGACTGAATGTTTTCGTATGAGCTTTAAAATCAACCTCCTGTTATAAAAAAGAAGATCAGTGCTGTTATTTCCACGTTGTTGTGAAAGAGTATGTTTTTTTTTCATAGAATTTCCTCACTTGTTTTATAATTATATTATTATTATATTAAATAAATAAAATTAAGTAAAGAGAAATGTAAAAGGATAAAGTATAATTGAATTAAAATAAAGAGGTGGTAAAAATGTCAAATAGTATTATATGTGTAGGATTTTGTTGTGTAGATGTCCTGGTCCGTGGAATGCATAAGATTGACCGTTCGCAGGAACATATTCCGGCAGACAATATAACCATTTGGGGAGGCGGAGATGCGTTTAATGAAGCGGTTGTACTGGGAAAACTTGGAAATAATGTAAAAATATATACCGGGTTGGGAAGTGACTGTGCAGCAGAAGTATTGAAGAGTATCATGCGTGAGACAAATGTAGATTATCATTTGTCTGAGGTGCAGGAAGGAGGAAAAACTTCCATAGCGGTTCCGATTGTGTTTCAAGATGCAGAACGTGGAATCTTGGCATCCGGATTGAGTGATTCGTTGAACTTTTATATGAATCCGAAAAAAATAGAAGGCGCACATATTGTATCGTTAGGAAGTTTGTATTTTCCACCATTATCGGATGAAAAAAATACACTGGAGATCGTAAAACAAGCGAAAAAAAATAACAGTATCATATGTGCAGATATGATGTGGGTAAATGACGGCAGCTGTACGCTGGAGAAATACAAGGAAGTGTGGCCATATATAGATTACTTCTTCCCGAATGAGGATGAAGCAGCAAATCTGACCGGCAGGACAGATGTAGACGAAATTGCCCGGATTCTGCTGGATCAGGGAATAAAAAATGTTGTAATAAAGATTGGAAAAAGAGGTTGTATGGCTGTAAATAAAGAGGGCAGTATGATCGTACCACCATTGTTGGTAGAACCAAAAGATACAACAGGAGCAGGCGATAATTTTGCGGCAGGATTTATGACAGGATTAGCAGAAAACTGTTCGTTAGAAGAATGTTGTAAGTATGCAAATGCAACAGCTGCGATTGCAATACAGTATGATGGTGCCTCTACAGGTGTTAAAAACCGGAAACAGTTAACAGATATGTTAAAAAGATATGAATGGGAGAAATAGAATATGAAAAATGAAACAATATATTTGGCAGAAGATCAGAAATTTGAATATAAAGAAACAGAAATTCCAAAAATCGGACCAAAAGATGTATTGGTAGAGATAAAAAGTATGGGGATATGTGGATCGGATGTAGTCTTTTTTGAAGAGCATACGGTACAGGGTGCCTTAGATTACAATCTGCCAATCGTATTGGGACATGAATGTGCAGGTGTGGTTGTAGATAAAGGAAATGAAGTTTCAACACTGGAAGTCGGAGACAGGGTTGCTCTGGAACCTGGCATTCCTTGTGGCGAATGTGAATATTGTAAAAGTGGACATTACAATTTATGTAGAGAAGTCAACTTTATGGCTGCTCCGCCTTTTAAATCAGGGGCAATGAGTAAATATGTTAAGCATCCTGCCAGCTGGGCATTTAAACTGCCGGAAAATGTTTCTACAGTAGAAGGTGCGCTTCTTGAACCATTGTCTGTTGGTATGTATGCTGTAAAGCGGGCAAATCCACAGCCTGCAGATACGGTTACCATCCTGGGAGCAGGTTGTATAGGGCTAATGACATTGCTAGCACTTAAAGCAAGAGGAATTGATAACATTATAATGATGGATCTGTTTGAAAATCGTCTGGAAAAAGCGAAGGAAATGGGTGCAAAATATTGTATTAATTCAGGAAAAGAAGATATGGCAGAAGCAGTCATGCGTCTGACAGGCAGACAGGGAACAACTTATGTGTTTGAAACAGCAGGAAATCCTGTTACAACTAAGGCAGCAGCTAAAATTGCAAAATGTGGGGGAAAGATTGTAATGGTTGGTCAGGTACATCAGCCGGTAGACTACGACTTTTTTGAAATTAATTCAAAAGAAGTAGACATTCTAAATGTATTTCGTTATGCAAACATTTATCCAATGGCATTGGAAAGTGTGAACAGTGGGCGGATTGATGTTAAGCAGATCGTAACAGATATCTATTCCTGGGAAGAAGCACAGAAAGCATTTGATGTAGCACTGCATAATAAACAGGAAGTATTGAAAATTGTGATTGAATTTTAAATATTAAACGGAGGAAGTAAATGAAGGCAGTAGTATTATGTGGTCGTGGTAAAGTAGAGTATAGAGAAGTAGAAAAACCACAAATAGGAGAAAGAGATCTTTTGATTGAAGTAAAAGCATGTGGTATTTGCGGAAGTGACTTACACTTTTTTTATGGGGGAATGGAACCGATTGGAGAAGTGCCTTTGGTTATGGGACATGAATTTGCAGGAATCATTGTTGAAAAAGGAAAAGAAGTTGAGGATTACTGGCAAATTGGAGATCGTGTCGTATCGGATAATACCGGAGGAGCATGTGGAAGATGTGCGAGCTGTGCAAGGGGGAATTTTGTTGCCTGCGAACAGAGACAGACTATGGGAATAACCATGGATGGAGGATTTACAAAATATGTAAAAATTCCTGGTTCATTATTGGAAATGTATAAAAATTGTTTATGGAAAATTCCGGAGAATCTGTCCTTTGAAGAAGCTACATTAATGGATCCGGCAGCAAATGGATACAATGCAGTAGTTCAGCAGGGCAATTTGAAATCAGGAGAGATTGTTGTCGTATTTGGAGTCGGGGCACTGGGACTTATGTCGATTGCCCAGGCAAGTATTGCGGGTGCATCTAAAATTATCGCAGTCGGAATGAAAGCGGATCGCAAAAGAAGAGAAAAAATTGCCAGAAAATATGGAGCGGATGAATTTTTCGCATCGGATGAGGAAGAGAATATAGTAGAAAAAGTAAAAGAAGCAGCGAGAGAAGACGGAGTTGCGTTAGTAGTAGACGCAGCGGGAGTTCCAGCATTAACAAGTGCTGCAATTCAGATTGTCAGAAGTGAAGGAAGCATTGTCCGGATAGGAATGAGTAACAAAACGTATGAAGACAGTTTGGATGGTTTCTCGCTCAAAAATATTCGGTTTTCCGGACATATGGGATATAACCAGGAATCCTGGAGAAATACATTGGCATTGGCAAAAGCAGAAAAATTAAATTTAAAGCCGATCATTACATGTATTCTTCCACTGGAAGAATATCAGCAGGGATTTGACATGACAAAAAATCAAGAAGCATCAAAAGTAGTGCTGGTACCGTAAAAGAAAAAGATCCTAAAGGAAGTGCATTACGATGGCACTTCCTTTTTTTGGAAAAATCTGTATAAAATAACTAAAAACAGCTTTTTGATTAAAAATATATTGACAAAAAAGATGAAAGTAGAGATAATTATATTAATTCAATTGAATTAATATAATAAAAAAGAAAAGGAGAATGAAAGATGCCATTAGTTACAATGAAAGAAGTTTTAAAAGAATCTATTGAAGGAAAATACGCAGTAGGAGCTTTTGACAGTTTGGATCGTGTGTTTACAGAAGCAATTATAAATGCGGCAGAGAAAAAGGGAGTGCCGGTTATTTTAATGGTTGTACCTCCTTGTATAGAAGGACCGGATTCAGAAAGATTCATGGAATATGTAGTTACAAGATGCAGAGAGAGTTCAGTTCCTGTTGCAGTGCATCTGGATCATAGCCCATCCTTTGAAAATTGTGCCAGAGGAATTCATCTGGGATGCACATCAGTAATGTTTGATGGTTCTGCACTTCCGTATGAAGAAAATGTTGCTATTACAAAGAAAGTTGTGGAAATGGCTCACGCAGCAGGAGTAACTGTGGAAGCTGAGATTGGTCATGTATCGGGACACGAAGGAAATATGTTAGATGGTAATATTGCCGATGAAAGTGCATTCACAACAGTAGAAGAAGCTATGCAGTTTTATCAGGATACACAGGTTGATTGCCTTGCTGTAGCAATTGGAACTGTACATGGTGTGTACAAAGGAGAGCCACATTTGGATCTGGATAGATTACAGGCTATTCGCGATGAGCTTCCAATCCCGGTTGTTATTCATGGAGGTTCCGGCCTGAAAGAAAAGGATTACAAAGAATTAGTTGCACATGGTGCAAATAAAATTAATTTCTTTACAACGATGACACTGGCAGCATCAGAAGCAGTAAGAAAATTACTGGCTGAACATGATAAGCTTACAATGACCGATATCATTGAAGTAGGGCAGAAAGCTGCGGAAGACATTGTCAGTGAACATATTGAGATATTCGGAACAAAACCATTGACAAAATAAAAAAATATGCAGATGTATCAATAAATACAGATGAGCATTTACAATAAGATGTGAGGTATATGTGATGGGAAAAAAAGGAAAGCTTGCTGTAAATACAGGCTATTATACAATGGATATTCAGGAATATGCCGTGCCGGAACCAAAAGATGATGGAATGGTTATTAAGATCGAGGCGTTTGCAATTTGTGGAAGCGATCAACATTTCGTAAAAATGAAAGATGAACATCCGGCAGGAGTCCAGGGACATGAATTCATGGGACGGATTGTTGCTATGGGAAAGAACGCCAACGAACATATGCATTGCTATGGCGGAAAATTAAGAGTTGGAGACAGAGTTGCTGTTTATCCGCATATTACATGTGGAACATGTGATTCATGCATGACATATGGAGACGGCTATTGTGGAATCTGCGAAGATGATTTTATTTACGGAGGTGTGTTTTTTGCACAGGATCCTTCGAAAATTAAAAACCATAAAGCAGAAATATGGCCACATTTTAAAGGTGGATTCGCAGAATATTGCTATATTTTTCCGGGAACATATTTATGGAAAGTGCCAGAAGATATGCCATCAGAAATAGCAACATTATTAGATCCATGTGCAGTAGCTATGCGTGCAGTTGAGCAGGTGTTAACACCAATAGGCGGAACCGGTGAAGGCTTCAGTATTTCATCCAGATGTTTGATTGTTGGTGCCGGGGCAATTAGTATTATGGTAGCTATGATGTTAAAACAGATGGGAGCAAAACAGGTTATCATTACAGATTTTTTTGATGAAAAATTAGAAATGGCAAAGAAAATTGCAAATGTAGATCTTACGATCAATACATCAAAGATGACATCACAAGAACGTATCGAATATATAAATAAGGTGACGGAAGGTGGTGCACACATTGTAATAAATGGCGCAAATCATCCGTCATCCTGCATTGAATCGCTTCAGATGGTAAGAAAATGTGGCTATTATGTTGAGATCGGAAATGCAATTGATTTTGGAGCACATATTATTTCCGAAGTAAATATTCCGGCGGTCATTTTTGAAAGAAATGCACACATTACAAGTGTTGTTGCAAATACACCGGCATGTTTTAACCGTGCGTTTGAATTTTTGAAACGTTATAAAGAACTTCCGTTTAATGAATTGATCACACATAGATTTACCACATTAGAAGAGATTATTCCGACAATGAAACTTATGGGAAATCCGGATTACATTAAGGGCGTATGTCTGTTGGAAGGAGAAAAAAATGAGTGAAAAAATATTAGTGATTGAGGACTTTACTGTACGTGGGACAGATGATATGCATGTCTTTGACAAATTAAAAGAGAAATATGATGTTGAATTGAAATATATTACAGTGCAGAAAGATATTGAAACAGGAGATGATTTTGCTGAATTTTTCCTGCAAATGGAAAAAAATGGTCCGGATGTAATACCGGAAGAAAAAGAATTGGTTAATGCAATCGAGGATGCAGATATCGTGATTTCGCATATCAGCGCATTGAATACAGCAGCGATTAATTCAGCAAAACATTTAAAAGCGGCATGCATTATGCGAAGTGGTGTAGAAAATATTAACCTTCCTAATGCAATAGAAAAAGGAATCAAGGTTGTAAATGCACCTGGAAGACTTGCGGTTCCAGTATCAGAGTTTACAGTAGGATTGATTATTTCTGAAATAAAAAATATTGCAAGATCACATCAAAGAATGCAGAAGCATATATTCGATAATGATTTCCCGAATGCTCCGTATTCGGTTAATCTGAAAGGAAAAAATATTGGAATTATTGGATGTGGTGCAGTAGGAAAACGTGTCGCGCAGATTATGAAAGCGTTTGAGGCAAATGTACTGGTATATGATTCTTATATGGCGGATGAAAAAATCAAAGAAATGGGATATACACCGGTGGGCCTGGATGAGTTATGCTCTGTGGCAGATGTTATTTCTATGCATTACCGACTGACGGAGGAAAGTAAAGGTCTTCTTGGAAAAGAACAGTTCGCAAAGATGAAGAAGAGCTGCTTTTTGATCAATACAGCAAGAGCGGGACTGATTGAAGAAGAATGCTTGATGGATGCACTTGTAAATCATAAAATTGCCGGAGCAGGCTTAGATGTATTCCATGAGGAACCGTTGTCAGAAGACAATCTGCTGCTTTCTCTTGATAATGTAACAATTACCAACCATATGGCAGGACATTGTGCGGATATTTTCCAGATGACAGCAGATATCATGATGGATACACTGGAGCATTATCTGCAAACAGGAGAATGGAAGCATGTTGTAAATTAATGGAGGTGGATGATGCAGGGAATGAAGAAAGAAATTATTGTTATAGATTATGGTACGTCAAATGTGCGCGTAAATATGATCGATACAGCTACTGGCGACATTGTGCATTCAGCTTCTCAAAAATATGCTATGGAAGATAAAGGTATGGGATATGCAGAAATATCCACAAATGATTTATGGATGCATTCGGTTTCGTGTATGAAAAAAGTTATGGATAGTCTTGGAGTGGACGAAGAATATGTGGCACTTTCTTTTTCCTTTTTCGGTGACAATCTGATTCCGGTAGATTGTGATGGAAACGCATTAAATGATTGTATCTTGTGTATGGACGCTCGCGGTGAGCAGGAGATGTGTGAGATTAATGAAAGTATACCGAAGGAACAGCAGATTGATGAAATTGGAGACTGGTATTCTATGCCGTATAAGTATGGGACCAAAGTAGCCTGGATAAAAAAACATGGTGCCAGAAATCAGGGAGAGATTGCCGGATATGATTCTTTGCAGCAATTTATTTTCAGAAGGTTGAATTTGTCTCCGGTGAATGATTATACAATGGCGGTCAGGAAACAAATCTGTAATTTGACATCGCTGAAATGGTCACAACCGTTTATGAAAACATTAGGATTGACAGAAGAGGAAGTTGGTTCGGAAATTGTACCAAGTGATACCATTGTAGGATATATTAACCATTATGGCAATGTGGAATTTAATAAAGAAATTCCGGTAATTGCAGGTGGACATGATTGTGATATGGCATTGATCGGTATGGGTCTGATCCATGAGGATATGGATATTATCGGGGATGTGATTGGAACTTTTGATCATGTCGGCTACTCGGCAGAACACATGATTAATATAAAAAAAGAACAGCCGGAAACAGAATTGTGTTCTTCTCATGGTGCTTTGAAATATTTAATGAGCATTCTTGGAGCGTTCCCTACGGCGGGTGCTACATTAGAATGGTTCATGCGTGTAATTCACGGAAGTGCAGAAAGTGTGGATTATCAATATTACTGGGATCATGTGAATTTTGATGGAAAAGGTAATGTTTTCGTTTGTCCTACATTTGATGCAGGGCGCGGGAAAATAGAAGGACTTGGAATGACCAGTACAAAATCGGATATTTTTAAAGGAATTATAGAAGCACTTACTTTTGAAAACAGAAAATTAATTGATATGTGTGAAAAGAGCAAAGGACAAAAAGTCAACAGTGTAAGAGTATGCGGTGGTGGAGCTGTTTCTGATGAGTGGATGCAGCTTCGTGCAGACATTTCCGGCAGGAATATTGAAAGAATGAAGAATATTCAGTGTTCATCTCTTGGAAGTGCAGTGCTTGCTGCTGTAAAAGTAGGTATTTATAAGAATTTGGATGAAGCGGTTGAACATATGGTGTGCGTGAAAGATATATTTGAACCACAAAATAAAGAAAAATCCAGATATGAAGAAAAATATGAAAGATATATCAAAAAAATGGGTTATACAAAGTTGTAGAAAGGATGAAATATGAAAAAAACAGGAATTTTTAATGTGCAGTTGATGATGGAATTAACAAAACTTCGTCATATGGATCAGTTCGTGATTTGTGATGCCGGATTTCCGGTTCCAAAAGATGCGAATGTAGTGGATGTATCATTAATTGCCGGAGTACCCTCTTTCATGCTTGTGTTAAAAGCAGTGTTGAATGAGCTGATCGTGGAAGATTGTACAATCTTTGATTTTATGAAAGAGTATAATCGGGAAACTTATGATGAGCTGCAGAAGATATTTGTGAAACAGGATAAAAAAGAGGTATCCATGGAAGAGTTTATAGAACTTTCGGCAAATGCTAAATTGTTTATCCGAACCGGTGAATTGAAGCCGGCATCAAATATCCTGCTTACTTCGGCATCGGGAGCAGGTCCAAAGAGAGATCCATATGATGTAAGCTTCTCGGAAGAAGAATTGAAACTATAAAATATCATATTGTTGATTTATATGAAAATCCAATAAAAACTTATTGATAGTGAACCCTCTATATTAAAAAGGCGATGCAGCATAAAATCCTTCAGTTATGTGGCACCGCCTTTTTGGGTATCTGATAGCTGTATAAATATAAGCGTTGTTTGCGTTAGTAAAGAGTGATAAAATAAGTGCGCTTCAAAGAAAAAGAATGACATTTTTATGAAAACACATGACAAACAGATGATAGACTATGGAGAACGAAAAGATTATCTGAATTTGTTTCTGATTAATGATATGCAGGATATGTGTCATATTAAAAGTGGAAAAAAGAACAGAAAAAGATCCGGTATATTTTTTATGGAAAATGGTGCATGAACAGGTGATTACGGACAGACTCAGAGAGAGCAGGATCCTGTTAAATCTTCTAAGTGATATAGCCAAATTTAAAGAGCAGGGTAGACGCACTCCGACAGATACGTTATAATTATGCATGGATATGCATAAAAGAAAGGCAATACATAAGGAAAGAAATATAAATATTTACAAAGATATAAAAGGAGAGCGCTATGCCAGTATTTGATTTTAACAATACTCCGGATGACAAGAAAGCAGCACACGTTGCACCAACAGCTACCAATGCGCAGCCGGTGCGGCTGATCGTGGTACGGAGTGAAGAAGGCAGAGCGAAACTGGACAAAGCTGCGCGCCTTTATGGTGCACCGACAGTTATTATCGTATGCGCCGATCACGATAAAGCATGGGTGCGCAAATACGACCAGATGCAGACGACAGATATCGATGCTTCGATTCTGACAGACCATATGATGCTGGAAGCAACCGAACAGGGACTTGGAAGCTTGTGGGTATGCAGGTTTGATCCAAAGATTGTCAGAGAAGAGTTCGAACTTCCGGATAATCTGGAACCAATCAATCTGCTGGCACTTGGTTATGCGGATACAGAAGAAAAAGGACCGGATCGTCATAAAACAGAGCGAATCAGCCTGGATGAACTGGTGACGTATAAGTAAGAAAAAGGATGCCATTGATATCTGATTTTCTACATTTTTATTTGTTGTGAATGCCTGTAGTTATATACAGGCATTTTTGTTGTTAGGATAAAACCCTGTTTTTCCGTTCTCTTTTGCATCCCGTTATAGAACACAATAAGAATTCTTTATAAGAACTCACTTATTTCTACAGTTTCAAATACATAAAACGATAAAAGTTAAGATATTCTTAATTTTCACAAAAAAGACACAAAACGGAAGATTTTTCTGATAAAACAAAGTATAATGAGTGTAAATAACTCGTTTGAGGGGGAGAGAATAGAACCTGAGGGGAGAAAAAGGAGGAATCATATGAAGAAAAGAACGGTAAAATTGTTATCGCTCATGATGGTGGCCACATTTCTGGCGACCAGTACGATCACAACGGAAGCAGCCGGGACGGGTGCGTATCAGAAGATTAAGACCGGAGATAAGATTAGCAAGAAAGAGAGCGCGAATAAAGGCGATTATGTAGAAGGACAGGCGCTGGTTTTGTATAAGGACAACAAGATTTCAACGAAAGCGGCTGCGCAGAGAGCGCTTAATGTAAGCGATATCAGCGTGTCAAAGGTATGGAATTTTGATGCAGCAGAAGAATCAAAGGGAAGGGCAAGTACGCAGAGTGCGGCTTCTGCACAGTCAAGTGCGACTACAACATCACTTACAGTCGGATTGGTTACTTCGAAGACATTAAGCACGAAGAAGTTAATTGAGAAATTATCTGCGGACAGTGATGTGCAGATAGCAGAGCCAAACTACCGTGTACATGCGCTGACAAATGATTCATATTTCAGTAAACAGTGGGGACTTAAAAATACGGGTCAGAATGGCGGCGTGGAAGGAAATGCCACGAACATAGAGAAAAAATGGGAAAAGACCAAAGGTTCTGACGATGTTGTCGTTGCTGTTGTAGATACAGGTGTAGATTATACACATGAAGATCTGAAAGACAATATGTGGGAGAATACATACCAGCCGAAGTTAAGAGGCGAATATGGATATGACTTTGCGAATGCTGATACAGATCCGATGGATGATGAAGGACACGGAACACACTGCGCCGGAATTATTGGAGCAAAGGGCGATAATGGTGTCGGTGTCAGTGGTATGAACCACAATGTGAAGATTATGGCACTGAAAGCATTAGATGAAAGAGGCAGTGGTTCCGATAGTGATTTGATTGATGCTTATAATTATATTAACAAAGCTATAAACCTGGGAGTAAATGTTGCGGCAATCAACGATTCTTGGGGCGGAGAAGGAAAGAGCGCCATTTTTAAGAAACTGATGGATCTGGTTGGAGCAAAGGGCGCGGTATCTGTATGTGCAGCAGGAAATGAGTCGGCAGATAATGATGAAACGGCTATTTATCCGGCAAACGATGATTGCGCTTATAAGATCAGTGTAGCTGCTACAAATGAAAAGGGTGAGCTCAGCAATTATTCGAACTATGGAAAAGAGAAAGTGGATATTGCAGCTCCAGGAAGTGATATTCTCTCTACATATGCAGAGGATTGTTATAATCCATCCATTTATTCTGCAGAAAAACAGAAAGAAGTAACGCAGAAACTTGCGGATTTTAATGGAGAGAGCAGCTGGGCAGAATGGAATCCGGAGAATATTAGAATTACAAGTACAACTGAAGGAAAAGAATCTAATTACAAAGCCGAGTTAAGCGATGACAACTTTGGGGATGCAGATGGAAAATCTTTGAAAATTTCTCTGAAAGGGGTCAGCGCAGGTGAGACGATTTCTGTTCGGATTCCATATACAGTAAGTGAAGGAACAAAAGAATTTCCTGAATTTAGTGCAATGACGAAGGTGAGTGGTCCAAAATCAACTGCTTCTATGATTTCCAGCGGAAGTGTACTTATTATTGGAGAATGTGCGGCTGATCGTGATTTGCCAGAAAGTACAGATGATTTGATAGATGAAAATTGGGATATTGCATATAATTATAACGGATATGAGATAAGTGGAGAAATGGAAGATTGGGTACATCTGGAAGTGCCACAGGAAGAAAAGAACCCGAAGACCGGAGAACGCTCTATCTTCCTGTCACTTATGGCAGAGGCAAAAGGAGATTATACAATTACATTGGATGATCTGGGACTCAGCAAAGAAAATGTTGCTTCTTCCAATTTTGGCAAATATGAATATGAAAGTGGAACATCTATGGCAACGCCGTTTGTTACAGGAGCAGTCGCATTGGAAGCAGCAGAGAATCCAAAGAGTACAGCGTTGGAACGTATTTCAGCAGTATTATCTCAGGTGAAACGAACAGATGTACTGGAAGGAAAGGTAGCAACCGGAGGCGCGTTGGATTATACACAAAAAGTAGCAAATGCGCCAAGAATCAGTACTGTGAAAGTAAATCAGAGTAACGGACAGATTACGATTAATGGAAGTGGGCTGGATGCAACAGATCTGAGCGTAAATGTAACCGAAAAAGGCAGCACGACTGCAAAAGCAGCAAAGATTGTAAAGAAAACAGAAAAACAGGTAGTTATTGATGGAAAAGCATGGCTGAATCGAGTGGCATCTATTGCGGTTACAGGGAATGGAAGGACGGCAACAAAGAAGAATATTTATCTGGTAGACGGAAAATCTTCTTACAAAAAAGTAAAAGGTCTGGAAGTAGAAAGTTCATCTAATATGGCAACAGATGGTCGAAATATTTACATGGCTGATTCTAGTTCAGACAGCATCAATATATTAGACCAGTCTGATCCGGAAGAAGTGGATGAATACCCACTGACAGTTGTAAAGCCGACAAAATATTTCAAGAAAGAGGCAGGCAGTCAGGGCAGATACGATTTTGCATTTGGAAATGATCTTGTCTATGCGGATGGAATGTTGTACAACATTGGTGCATATTCAGAAGTACAGGGAAGTACAGATGAGGATATAGATGAGGGTGATGACGACGATGATGATGACGATACTACGGAATCGGCATATTCTTCCGAATATAAATTATTTGCATTTAATACTTCAAACGGAAAGGTACAGTGTATTGGAACACTTCCGTCAGCAGTAATGAAAACAGAAGACTGGACGCTTGCGGCTTATAATGGAAGAATCTATCTTATTGGCGGATATGATTACCAACAGAAAGCATGTAGCAAGAAAGTTTACATCTATAATCCAGGTACAAAGAAATGGAGTCAGGGACCATCCCTTCCGGAAGGAAGAGCCGGTGGAAAAGCATTGCAGAGTGGTGGAAAACTGGTTTATACACTTGGGTATGGTGAAAAACAGGACGGTGTGGAATATGAAAAACAGACTTGTCCGGTTAATTTGATATTAAGTGGAAATAAGTGGACAGCATCCAAGAAGACCTTATCGACATATGGAGCTGTTACAAAAGTCGTAAATGGAAGTAAAGCATTTAAAAAGTATGATGTCAGTGTAAATATCTGTGCGGGAGGACTTGTATATGTGGGTAATCCTATGGTTGGATTAGGTGATACATTTACTTATAATGTAGCAAAAGATACTTATAATTCTACGAAATATAATCAGATAACAAATCTGGATGTTTATGATGAGGATTATGATTATGACTATGACGATGATGAAGATGAAGAATGCATAGATTACGACGCTATCACTGTCGGAAGTACACTTTACATCTTTGACGAAGATGGACAGGGTTACAAGGCAACAATCGGCAGTGGGCTTGTAAAAGTAACTGCAAAGGCATCCAAAGCCGGTAAGATTTCCGGAGCGAACAGAGGTATCCTTCCGGGAAATAAAGTAAGACTTACTGCAAAAGCAAATAAAGGTTATGCAGTGAAATCTTTCAAAGTGGCAGGTAAGAAAGTAAGCGGTACGTCTAAAACGATCCGCCTGACTGGAAATACAACTGCTTCTGCAAGCTTTGGCAAAGCAGTTTCCAAACTGACACTGAAAGACAAAGAGCTGACTTTAAAAGCCGGAAAGAAAGCAAAGATTCAGGTGAAAGTCACACCGAAGAGTGCGGTGAATAAGAAGTTATCTTACACATCCAGCAACAAGAGATATGCAACAGTATCTTCTAAAGGTGTAGTGCATGCGCTGAAAGCTGGAAAAGGTAAGACGGTGAAGATTACTGTTAAAGCAACAGATGGTTCTGGAAAGAAAGTTGTTTGCAAAGTGAAGATCCAGTAGGCGCCGGAGTACTCATTGAATTTCAATAATTTAAAATAAAAGAACAACTGCTCTGTGGAGTTTCCGTGGAGCAGTTGTTCTTTTTATATAATGAAGTTTCATTCGCAAAACGCAGGATTAGCATCCTGCAGATGTGCTCGAGGGAGTTAATGTGATACCATCGGATTGCTGCGTGCAGAGCACTCTCGCAATCCTCCCCATCATTCGCAAAACGCAGGATTAGCATCCTGCAGATGTGTTTGAGGAAGTTAATGTGATACCATCGGATTGCTGCGTGCAGAGCACTCTCGCAATCCTACCCGACATTCGCAAAACGCAGGATTAGCATCCTGCTGTATTGCTCATGACGGGGCGAGTCCCAAGATCTTTCGTCCACATTTGAGCAAGCTCATGTGTACTCAGATCTGGTACTCTGGTATCACATGATTCTCCACATGATCTCGCGTGGTTCGAGGTTGATGGTTTCGCGGGATCCGTTTCCGTCGTAGACATCGGTTGTCTGCGGGGAATCGGAGTTGTTCAGGATTGCGTATTTACCGCTTTCCGGATAAGCGTGGACTTCGCAGTTGATATTGTCTGCGTTCCAGATGTAATAATTATCTTCCTTGTGGGAAGCGTAATATAAGGCGCGCAGAAGAAGTCTTGTGTTGTCCGGATCGTTAGCGAGTGCAGAGAAATATACACCGCGTCCGTCTCCGTATGCATTTGCGGCAATGTGGACTTCATCATTGGAATAATCAATGATCTCTGTACTGCCGGTAAGTGCGTACACGTCCGGTGTGCCTTCACCGAGCTGGTAAGCTCCCCAGTGCTCATCTGTAATAAAATGCGCAAGCCTCGGAACAATGTGGTATTTGGCAGTCGAAAGTGTGAAGCCAAGTTCACGGTCTACACCGAGTACATCGGCAAGCTGGAAGAAACGACCACCGTGTAAAACAGCCGATGGTTCTCCGATACCGATAAATCCGCCGCCGTCATAAACCCATTTTCGTATGATCGTAACGAGGTCTGCATCCAGCCATTCTCTTCCACCGGAAAAAGCAGTTCCAGCATCTCCGGCATTGATGATCACATCAACATCATCCGGCACACCGTCCCTGCGGATATCCGCAAAACTTAAAAAGCATACATCGACAGGCGAACCGCTGAGTGCTTCTAGAATACCGAAATAAGGATTGGTTTTCTTGTAACTTCGTCCCGGAAGAACAGTGTACGCCTGCCAGGAACGAAGTGTACCCCAGGAATTAAGGACGGCAACTTTCAGTCCACTGTATGGCTTGCGTCCCTTTACATTGTCGTAAATGGTACGGTATTCGTCGGTTATTTTCTCAATGTAGTTTACAAAAGTGGTTGAAGATGAGGCAGTTCCCGGATCACCGTCAAAAGTAAGGCGGTCCAGCGGGCTTCGCATCATGGCACGTCTTGCTGCGATCCAGTTTGCAGAAGCCGTGATACATGCATCGTTCTCATCTTCAAATGTCTCTTCGGACAGATATGGAAGAAGCCGTCCCTCTGTGTCATGGATACCCGGAATATCAGAGAGCATCCGGAGCGTTGTTCCGTTATATACATTTCCGGAAATGCAGTCTACGCTGATATCCTGAAAATATGGGCCGTAAGGCTCTGTTCCGATCCAGCTCTCACCGAAGAACATGGAAGCCTGTTTGCCAGCTGCATGTACCATGTCCACCAGTTCTTTTGCACGGCGGGATACGAATCTCTGGATAAAATGAGTGTAATCCCGGTAAGCCTTGGTCGGCACGCGGAAAGTAGAATTGAAATATCCGTTATCGACCAGATCTTCCGGCTTCAGGGCATATCCGTATTCCTGCTCGAAAGTTTCCAGCGCCTGTGTGGAAACCGTAGTGCCATAGCCGAACCAGTTCGTATACTGTTCGTTTGCTTCTTCGTTGAAAATCAAAATATAATGATAGAAGAAAGAAGTAAAACGCACAATATCTGTATGAGAATGTTCGCTGAGCCATTTCTTCAAACGTTCTTTGGAATAAGCTGCTGAGAGTGGCTGGCGCACATCGATCGGAATGTGATGCGGCTCATTTGTCAGATCGTCTGAGAGAAGCTCGTACATCTGCGTTGGATCCCATATGATAAAGACGAAGAAAGATACCGTATATTCGTGAAATGGAATGGCATCTGTGATCGTCAGATTGTCATGTATGCGGTCGTATTCCCATTTGTGGGAAGGAACGGTCTTGCCGGCTGTGCGGTCGATGACTTCCCACCATCTCTTCGGATCGTGGATATAATCGGCAACGAATTGTTCGCGGTAAAATCCGTCCAGAAAATCAATTGTTAAAGTTGTATTTTTTGCCAGAAAATGTCTGGACATCAGAAGTACCTGCTGGCATTCATCCATATGCTCCATGGCGAAATCGTTGTCACCTTTTACGGGTGTGTATGTTGTACAGATCTTAACATCCAGAGATTTGGAGTGCTCATCCGGTGTTTTGTTTCCATCAAGACGAAGCACATCAGCGCCCCAACGCTCGGTGAATGTTTTCGCATCTTCTGAAAAAATAGATTGGACTGGCAGAGTCACTCTGCCTCTGGTTCTTGACATAATATATCTCCCCTTATATTGCGTAATATGGTAATGTTATAGTTAAAACTCTCGGCTATGATATCTATAGATTGCTCCGTGCTACGCACTCTCACAATCTATCCCCACCATTCGCATATCGCAGGATTAAAATCCCGCTTTTATGCTCATGTCGGGGCGGGTTCCAAAGTCATACATCCACTTATGAGCAAGCTCATGTGGTCGTATGACTTTTTTACCCTGATATCATCAGTATACCACAGATTTCCCGGACGCAATAGTAGGGAAAACAAGTTGTGGGATTGCTTTTTTTTGCGCGTTTCGTTATGATAAGAAATAGTATCAGATTTTTTGATATTGATATGGAGGTACAGATTTATGAACAAACCAGTATTGGTCATTATGGCGGCAGGAATGGGTAGCCGTTATGGTGGATTGAAACAGATTGATCCGGTAGATGAAGAAGGACATATCATTATGGATTTTTCCATGTATGATGCAAAGAGAGCCGGATTTGAAAAGGTAATTTTTATCATTAAGAGAGAAAATGAAGAAAGTTTCCGGGCAGCAGTCGGTGACCGGATGTCAGAATACATGGAAGTTTCATATGCATTTCAAGAGCTTTCTAACATTCCGGAGGGATATGAAGTTCCGGAAGGAAGAGTGAAACCATGGGGAACTGCGCACGCAGTGTTAAGCTGCATCGATCAGATCGATGGACCATTTGCCGTTATCAACGCAGATGACTACTATGGCGTTGAAGCATTCCGCCTGATCTACGATTATCTATCCAGTCATCCGGACGATGAGAAATACCGCTATGCAATGGTCGGATACCATCTTGGAAATACTGTGACTGACAACGGACATGTAGCGCGTGGTGTATGCACGTTAAATGAGAGTGGCGAGCTGGAGGCGATCAACGAGAGAACCCGTATTGAGAAGAGAAATGGTGGCATCGCTTATACAGAAGATGACGGCGCAAACTGGACGGAAGTTCCGGCAGATACACTTGTTTCCATGAATATGTGGGGATTTACAGAGAGTATTCTGCGTGAGATTAAAGCAGGATTTCCGGCATTTTTGGATGAAGGATTAAAAGAAAATCCGATGAAATGTGAATATTTCCTGCCGGCAGTTGTCAGCAGACTGCTCGGAGAGGAGAAGGCAACGGCAGCAGTTCTGGAATCAAAGGATAAATGGTACGGTGTTACTTACAAAGAAGATAAACCGGTTGTTGTTGCGGCGATGAAACGTATGAAAGAGGAAGGGTTGTATCCTAAGAATTTATGGGAAAAATAAAAGGATATTAGCAGGAATGTGCGGATTTCTTGAAGAGTACAGGCGAAAAGTGCTATACTTTACAGGAAATGAAATGAGCACAGGACGATTAGGAGGCAATAAAATGGCAAAGATATTAATAACAGGTGGCGCAGGATATATCGGAAGTCACACTGCACTGGAACTTTTGAAAGAAGGTTATGAGGTTGTTGTATACGATAATCTCTGCAATTCTTCCAGAGAATCACTGAAGAGAGTGGAAGAGCTGACTGGAAAGAGCATTACATTTTATGAAGGAGATGTAATGGATGCAGAAGCTTTGAAAGCAATGTTTGAAGCAGAGAAGATCGATGCGGTTATCCATTGCGCAGCATTAAAAGCAGTTGGAGAATCTGTGCAGAAGCCATTGGAATACTATCGTAATAATATAACAGGTACACTGACGCTAATGGAAGTTATGCAGCAGGTTGGCGTGAAGAATATCGTATTCAGTTCTTCCGCAACAGTATATGGCAATCCGGAGACAATGCCGATCACAGAGGACTGCCCAAAAGGACAGTGCACGAATCCGTATGGATGGACTAAATCCATGATGGAGCAGATCATGACAGATGTGCAGAAAGCCAATCCGAAGATGAATGTAATCCTGCTTCGTTATTTCAATCCGGTTGGCGCGCATGAGAGCGGAAGAATCGGAGAAGATCCGAAAGGTATCCCGAACAATTTGATGCCATATATTTCACAGGTTGCAGTCGGTAAACTTGAAAAACTGGGTGTATTCGGAGACGATTACGACACACCGGACGGAACCGGTGTCCGCGATTACATCCATGTTGTAGACCTTGCAATCGGACATGTAAAAGCAATCAACTACATTTTTACAAATCCGGGATTGGAAGTGATCAACCTCGGAACCGGCGTCGGATATTCTGTTCTTGATATGGTAAAAGCATTTTCAAAGGCATGCGGCAAAGAGATTCCGTATGAGATCAAGCCTCGCAGAGCCGGAGATATTGCTATGTGCTATGCGGATCCGGAGAAGGCATGGAAAGTGCTTGGCTGGAAAGCGGAGAGAGGTCTGGATGAGATGTGTGCAGATTCCTGGAGATGGCAGTCTGCAAATCCGAAAGGATATGAAGCATAGATTTATAACAAAAAAATAAATATGAGATGAGAATGCGAAGGATGAAAAAGCCTTCGCATTTTTTGATCTTTTTGTTGCTTTTCATTTTCTGGCAGGAGTGGTATAATGTTACCATATGTTGAAAAGTCTGAATTCACAAATTAGGGGATAGTCATGGAAGAAAAGAAGAAAGACAGACAGAAGATTCGATTGAAAGGACAGCTCAAATTCTATATGCAGTGGCCGGCAATCATGGCGGTCGTACTGGTAGCACTTAACATATGGATTTATGCCATCAATAAGGGCGCAGGTCTTTTAATGGGTGTATTTGTGCTGATCTATATTATACTTTCGGCGGTTATGTATTTGTACACGAACTCGCTGATGGTAAAGGATCTGATCGAATTTGCTGCGCAATATGGCATTATACAGAATACGCTGCTGAAGGAACTGGCAGTTCCGTATGCGATTCTGCTTGAAGACGGGAAGATCATATGGCTGAACAGTCAGTTTGAAGAGCTGATAGGCGACCGTGCAAAAGGTGACACATATATCAGCAAGATCATGCCGGAACTGAACCGATCTATTTACCCACGTCAGGAGAATGATGTGGTACATATGGATATATTTTTTGAGGAACGGGAGTATCAGGCAGAACTCAGGAGAGTTTCTGCAAGAGGATTCAGCGAGAGGGAACAGGTTCTGGAACTGCCGGAGGAAAAAGAATATTTTATCGCTGTTTATTTACAGGATGTGACGAATCTGAATAAGGCGATCCGTGCAAATGAAGAACAGAGGCTTGTAGCGGGACTTATTTATATTGATAATTATGATGAAGTGATCAACAGTGTAGAAGAAGTCCGACAATCACTTCTGATGGCGCTTGTGGATCGTAAGATCAATCAGTATATTGCCAAAGTAGATGGAATTGTGAAGAAGATGGAGAATGATAAATACTTTATCGTTGTCCAGAAGCAATATTTCAAACAGCTGGAAGACGACCGTTTTTCGATTCTGGAAGATGTGAAATCTGTGAATATAGGAAATGGAATACCGGCGACATTAAGTATCGGACTGGGACTTAGCAGCGAAGCATATTCGCAGAGCTATAACTATGCCCGTGTAGCTATTGACCTGGCACTTGCAAGAGGCGGCGATCAGGCGGTTATCAAAGACTGCAATGGAATTACATATTACGGCGGCAAGCGGGATCAGACTTCCCGTAATACACGTGTAAAAGCCCGCGTGAAAGCAGAAGCGCTGCGTGAGTTCATTACCGTCAAGGATAAGATCTTTGTTATGGGACATCAGCTTACGGACGTGGATTCTTTTGGCGCGGCGATCGGTATTTACCGTGCGGCAAATGCACTGGAGAAACGAGCATATATCGTTATCAACGAAGTGTCTGCCTCTCTGAAACCACTGTATACTGCTTATGAGAACAATCCGGATTATCCGGAGCGCCTGTTCCTAAATTCGGCAGAAGCGCTGGAACTCGCAGATGAGAGTTCGATGGTAGTTGTTGTGGATACGAACCGCCCGGGTATGACAGAATGTGAAGAACTGCTTCATGTTGCGAAGACGATCGTTGTGCTTGACCACCACAGACAGAGCAGTGATAATATTGACAATGCGCTGCTGTCTTACATTGAACCGTATGCGTCTTCGGCGTGCGAAATGGTTTCGGAAGTTCTGCAGTATATTGTGGATGATATTAAGATTCCGAATCTGGAGGCAAGCAGTCTCTATGCCGGTATTATGATCGACACGAATAATTTTATGAATAAGACAGGTGTGCGTACATTTGAAGCAGCCGCATTTCTGAGAAGAAGCGGTGCGGATATTACACTGGTGCGTAAGATGTTCCGTGACGATATGGAATCTTACCGTGCAAAAGCGCAGATCATCAGCAGTGCGGAAGTATACCATAACAAATATGCGATCGCCAGAGGAGAGAATCTGACGATTGAGAGCCCGACGATTATCGGTGCACAGGCGGCAAATGAATTATTGGATATTAACGAAGTGAAAGCTTCTTTTGTACTGACTACTTACAATGGAAGAATCTATGTAAGCGCCAGATCAATTGATGAAGTTAATGTACAGATCATTATGGAGCGTCTCGGCGGTGGCGGTCATATGAACGCATCCGGGGCACAGTTTGACCACACAGACATGGATGAGGCTGTTGCAGATTTGAAACAGGTCATCGATGACGTGATAGAAGGAGGAGAAATCGAATAATGAAAGTAATTTTAAAAGAAGATGTAAAATCCCTTGGGAAAAAAGGTGAGATTGTAAATGTAAGTGACGGATATGCAAGAAACTTTATCCTGAAGACAGGAAAAGGTATCGAAGCAAATACAAAGAACCTGAACGATCTGAAACTCAAGAAAGCAAATGATGACAAAGTAGCACAGGAGCATTACGAGGCTGCTGTAGAACTTGGCAAGAAGATCGAAGCAGGTAAGATCGAGGTTTCCATTAAGACCGGAGAAGGCGGAAAAGCCTTTGGTTCTGTATCTTCCAAAGAGATCGCAACAGAAGTAAAAGCACAGATGGAACTGGAAGTAGATAAGAAGAAAGTACAGTTGAAAGATGCGATCAAAGCACTTGGAACATACGAAGTGCCGATCAAATTACATCCGAAAGTAACAGCCAAATTAAAGGTTGTCGTGAAAGAGGAAGCGTAGGAGGAAAACGATGGAAGAGACACTCATCAAACGGGTGATGCCTCACAGCGTGGAAGCAGAGCAGTCAGTAGTTGGTGCGATGCTGATGGACAAGGATGCCATTCTTGCAGCTTCGGAGATTATTTGCGGTGACGATTTTTACCAGAATGCGTACGGTGTAATCTTTGATTCTATGGTAGAGCTTTTTAATGAAGGCAAGCCGGTGGATCTGATCACTTTGCAGGAACGTCTGAAAGAGAAGGAAGTGCCGCCGGAGATCTCCAGTCTGGAATTTGTGCGTGATCTGGTTGCGGCAGTGCCGACATCGGCAAATGTGCGTTACTATGCGCAGATCGTATCGGATAAAGCAGTCATGCGTAAGCTGATCAAGATGAATGACGAGTTGTCGAATATCTGCTATGCGGGAAATGAACCACTGGAATCTGTGTTGGAGAAGACAGAAAAATCTGTATTTCAGCTACTTCAGAACCGGAATGCCGGAGAGTATGTGCCAATCAGACAGGTTGTTATGAATGCACTGGAGAAAGTTGAAAAAGCATCGAAGAGCAAGGGAACTGTTACGGGAATTCCGACCGGATTTATTGATCTGGATTATAAACTGTCCGGATTGCAGCCATCGGATCTCGTTCTGGTTGCGGCAAGACCTTCCATGGGTAAGACGGCGTTTGTTTTGAATATTGCACAGTACGTTGCATTTAAGAAAGATAAATGCACCGCTATTTTCAGCCTTGAGATGTCGAAGGAACAGCTGGTAAACCGACTGTTCTCGTTGGAATCACAGGTAGATGCGCAGGCACTCAGAACCGGTAATATGAAGGATTCTGACTGGGAGAAACTGATTGAAGCAGCAGGAATTATCGGGCAGTCGAATCTGATCATTGATGATACACCGAGTATTTCGATTTCAGAACTGCGGTCCAAATGCAGAAAATACAAGATGGAACACGGACTGGATTTGATCATCATTGACTACTTGCAGTTGATGAGCGGAAGTGTCGGAGGACGTTCCGAATCGAGACAGCAGGAGATTTCGGATATTTCCAGATCTTTAAAAGCGCTCGCCAGAGAGCTGAATGTGCCGGTGATCGCACTGTCACAGCTTAGCCGTGCAGTAGAACAGCGACCGGATAAGCGTCCAATGCTTTCGGATCTGCGTGAATCCGGAGCAATCGAACAGGATGCGGACGTTGTTATGTTTATTTACCGTGATGAATATTACAACAAAGATTCTGAATATAAGAAGCAGGCAGAGATTATTATTGCAAAACAAAGAAACGGCCCGGTAGGGACCGTTCATCTGGCTTGGCTCGGCGAATACACGAAGTTCGCAAATCTAAGCAGGCAGGAAAATACGCCTTAGTTTACTGACTGGACCGTGGTCTGCGGCAGCTCTCCGGAAGGATTGCTGTTGCCGGATTAGCTGGTCCAGTTTTTTAAACTCCTGTTCTTCCTGACGCTCCTTTGCATCCAGTAGGAATGACATTTCCTTACTGAACATGGAGAGCAGTACTTCGTTGTTATTTTCCAGCATCCGCTTCATATGTAACTGTTCTTTTGTGCGGCGGATATCCGGGATCAATGCTTTGAGTTCGGAAAAAGGTACTCCCTGTTCGTATAATTCTTTTACACAGTTATACAGTCTGGCATCGTCCTTTGTTTCACGTCTGAGTTGTTCCAGTGCCTTGCTCATTGTAAAACCCCCTTATTATAATAATAGAACTTCTGACGGGACAAGTATAGCATGTGCAATGTGCGAAATACGTCAAACGGTGAAAGGTGAATAAATAAAAACGAAGTTTCTTAATTACATGAAAAGAGCACTGCTCCCGGAAAATCCGGAAACAATGCTCTTTGTTACGTTCATATGAATAACGATTAGCCCTGAGAGATAGCTCCTGTAGGACACTGAGCTGCACAAGCTCCACAGTCAACACAAGAATCAGCATTGATCTCGTAATGATCTGCTCCCTGAGAAATAGCTCCTACTGGACATTCTGCTTCGCATGCTCCACAGCTAACACATTCATCACCAATTACGTGTGCCATAGGTATGTACCTCCTTTTTATGATTGACAATTTACGTCTCTCACTATAATAATACAAATGAAAAAAATATACAAGAGGACAAAAGAAAAATCAATTCAAAAGAAAATTTAAGAAATTTTTCAACAAATTTTCAAAATTATGGTGTATAGTGTTTGTTGTTAAGATTACATCTGCATTTAATAATATGAAAAAAATGTGACAGATCAGAAGAGGGAGAGAAGAAATCATGAAAAATTTCAAAAAGATCGTTGCGTTATTGATAAGCATAACACTTCTGGCAGCAGGATGCGGTTTGCAGAAGAGTTCTTCTGAAGAGGAGAAAGAAACGACGAAGAAAGCAGAGAATAAAAAAATTACTAAAGAAGAATCTGCGCAGGCGAAGCTGGATGTGGTTAATCCGGCTGCTTACAATAATGCAAAAGGATTAAAACTGGAAAAAGGAACTTATATTTCTATTATAGGTAAGGCGAGTACCGGTGAGTACTGGAGCGAAGTAAAGAAAGGTGTAGAGAAAGCCACTGATGATATCAATGAGAATCTGGGCTATACAGGCAAAGATAAAGTGAAAATAACTTTCAATGCACCGGCGGATGCGGACGATGTAGACCAGCAGGTGAATCTTCTGGACGAAGAACTGGCGAGAGAGCCGGCGGCACTTGCAATTTCCATAGCCGATGAGCAGTCTTGTAAAGTACAGTTTGATATGGCGGCAGACAATGAGATCCCGATCGTGGCATATGACTGCGGAAGTGATTATCAGGGACTGATGGCAACGGTATCGACAGATAACACCAAGTCGGCAAAAGAAGCAGCAGATAAACTGGCAGAGGCGATGAGCAGCAAAGGAAAGGTTCTTATCCTTGCACATGATTCAAAATCCATGGCGGCAAAAGAGAGAGTTGCAGGATTCGAGGCAGAATTAAAAAAGAAATATCCGAAGATGTCAGTTGCAAGCGTTTATTATATGGATAACATTGAAAAATTACAGAAAAATGTTGCTGCTGAGATCAACACTGGTACTTATGCAAGAAGTACGGACGGAGACGCAAGACTGCGTACCGGTGATGAGAAAATCAATCCGACTGATATCACAGAAGATGATATTATTGATTATTATTTGCAGAAACATCCAGATGTGTGCGGATGCTTTGCAACGAACGCGACTGCTGTAAAGACCATTGTTTCCGGCATGGACAGAACAAAAAAAGACAATGTTATGGTAGTTGGCTATGATGCAGACAAAGAAGAAATCGATATGCTCAAAAAAGGAAAAGTTGATGGCCTGGTTGTACAGAATCCATACGCAATGGGATATGCATCTGTGATCGCAGCGGCGAGATCAGCCCTTTCCATGGGAAATGAATCAGTCGTGGATACCGGATATACATGGATCACGAAGAGTAATCTGAATGATAATGAAGTTAAGAAAATGCTATATAATGAATAAAGAAAATGAACTGTGAGAGTACACAATGAAAAGTGTTCAGCAGACATCATAAGATAAGAAACGCAAGGGAGGAATAGAAAATGAACAGAGAACAGGCATATGAGATTTTACACAAATATATGAAAGGAGAGCGTTACCTTCAACATTCTTATGCAGTGGAAGCGATTATGAGAGGGCTTGCGAAGAAACTGGCTCCGGATGATGTGGAATACTGGGGAATCGCGGGACTTCTGCATGACCTGGATGAGGAACAGTGTGACTGGCAGAATGACCTGAGCGTACACGGACCGACTTCTGTGGAAATCCTGAAAAAAGAAGGTGTGGAAGATCAGGTGCTGTTTGATGCGATCTGTGCACACAATCCGAAAAGCGGAGTGAAGGCAAAGACAAATATCCAGTATGCACTTCTGGCAGCAGATCCGATGAGCGGATTTGTAAAGGCTGTTGCACAGATTTATCCGGATAAAAAAGTCGCAAGTGTAAAACATAAATCCGTGATGAAACGATTTAATGAATTGCGTTTTGCAGCAGGCGCTAACAGAGATTATATGGAAGCAATCGAATTTACAGGTCTGAGCCTGGACAATCTGATCGATGTGGCGTTGGAAGAAATGTGTGCGATTGCAGATGAACTGGGACTTTAAAACGTGACGCTTTACAGTGAAAAAGCAAGAGAAAGGTTCCGCTAAAAAAACAGGAAAAACTAGTGAAAGCCCTTGACAACAGCGAGGATTCGTACTAAGATAAACAGGCGTGCATGAAAATGCATTGTGTTTTTGTGCGCCAAAGATTCATGAAAATGAAGCAGCTTATTAAAATCATAGGAGGTGAAAGAGAATGCCAACATTTAACCAGTTAGTAAAGAAGGGACGTCAGACATCTGTAAAGAAGTCTACAGCTCCAGCGCTTCAGAAAGGGTATAACTCTTTAAGAAAGAGAAGTACAGACGCATCTTCCCCACAGAAGAGAGGTGTATGTACAGCTGTTAAGACAGCAACACCGAAGAAGCCTAACTCAGCACTTAGAAAAATCGCCAGAGTTCGTCTTTCAAACGGTATTGAAGTAACAAGCTACATCCCAGGTGAAGGACACAACCTTCAGGAGCATAGCGTTGTTCTGATTCGTGGAGGAAGAGTAAAAGACCTTCCAGGTACACGTTATCACATCGTCAGAGGTACACTTGATACAGCAGGTGTAGCTAAGAGAAGACAGGCACGTTCTAAATACGGTGCTAAGAGACCAAAAGACGCTAAGAAATAAATCAAATAATTAGCGAATCTAGAAACTGTAGTCACAAACAGAACTATGATTAAGTAAGCTGCAAGGTATATAGATATGTATGCCCAGCGCTACACATGATCATTAGAAAGACACATGTGAGTACCGATGAATTAAATTATATGTTTAAGGAGGGAAGGACCGTGCCACGTAAAGGACATACTCAGAAAAGAGACGTATTAGCGGATCCGTTATACAACAATAAAGTGGTTACAAAGCTGATCAACAACATCATGCTTGATGGTAAGAAAGGCGTAGCTCAGAAGATTGTATATGGAGCATTTGAAAGAATTGCGGAAAAAGCCGATAAGCCAGCTATCGAAGTATTCGAAGAGGCTATGAACAACATCATGCCAGTACTTGAGGTAAAGGCAAGACGTATCGGTGGAGCAACATACCAGGTACCGATCGAGGTCAGAGCTGACAGAAGACAGGCTTTAGCACTTCGTTGGATCACATTGTATTCTCGTAAAAGAGGAGAAAAGACAATGGAAGAGAGACTGGCAAACGAACTTCTGGATGCAGCAAACAATACAGGCGCATCTGTAAAGAAGAAAGAAGATATGCACAAGATGGCAGAAGCAAACAAAGCATTTGCTCATTATCGTTTCTAATTATTTAGGAGGCTACAATGGCTGGAAGAGAATACCCATTAGAGAGAACCAGAAATATCGGTATCATGGCTCATATTGATGCAGGAAAGACTACACTTACAGAGCGTATTCTTTACTATACCGGTGTAAACTATAAAATTGGTGATACTCATGAAGGAACTGCTACCATGGACTGGATGGAACAGGAGCAGGAAAGAGGTATCACAATCACTTCAGCAGCTACAACTTGTCACTGGACATTGGAAGAGAATTGCAAACCGAAACCGGGCGCTTTAGAGCACCGTATCAATATCATTGATACACCGGGACACGTTGACTTTACAGTTGAGGTTGAGCGTTCACTTCGTGTACTTGACGGAGCTGTAGGTGTGTTCTGCGCAAAGGGTGGTGTTGAGCCACAGTCAGAGAACGTTTGGCGTCAGGCTGACACATATAACGTACCACGTATGGCATTCATCAATAAGATGGATATCCTTGGTGCAGATTTTTACAATGCCGTAGAGCAGATTAAGACAAGACTTGGTAAGAATGCTATCTGTCTGCAGCTGCCAATCGGTAAAGAAGATGATTTCAAGGGAATCATCGACCTGATGGAAATGAAAGCTTACATCTACAATGATGAAAAAGGTGATGACATTTCTATCGTAGATATTCCGGAAGATATGAAAGATGATGCAGAACTTTATCGTACAGAATTAGTAGAGAAGATCTGTGATCTGGATGATGATCTTATGATGGAATATCTGGAAGGAAACGAACCTTCTATCGAAGATATGAAGAAAGTTTTAAGAAAAGCTACATGTGAGTGTACAGCTGTTCCGGTATGCTGTGGATCTGCTTACAGAAACAAAGGTGTACAGAAACTGTTGGATGCTATTCTTGAATACATGCCGGCTCCGACAGACATTCCTCCAATCGAGGGTGTTGACGAAGACGGAAATGATGTTGTAAGACATTCTTCAGATGAAGAACCGTTCTCAGCACTTGCATTTAAGATTATGACAGACCCATTCGTTGGTAAACTGGCATACTTCAGAGTTTACTCTGGTACAATGAACGCAGGTTCCTATGTACTGAATGCAACAAAGAACAAAAAAGAGCGTGTGGGACGTATCCTGCAGATGCATGCTAATAAGAGAGAAGAACTTTCAAAAGTATATTCTGGAGATATTGCTGCAGCAATCGGATTTAAGTTCACTTCAACAGGTGATACAATCTGTGACGAGCAGCATCCGGTAATTCTGGAGTCCATGGAATTCCCAGAGCCGGTTATCGAGCTCGCTATCGAGCCTAAGACAAAAGCTTCTCAGGGTAAACTTGGTGAGTCTTTAGCAAAACTTGCTGAAGAAGACCCGACATTCCGTGCTCATACAGATCAGGAAACTGGTCAGACAATCATCGCCGGAATGGGTGAGCTTCACCTGGAAATCATCGTAGACAGACTTCTGCGTGAGTTTAAGGTAGAGGCTAATGTGGGCGCTCCACAGGTTGCTTACAAAGAAGCATTTACAAAAGCAGTTGACGTTGACAGCAAATATGCTAAACAGTCAGGTGGACGTGGACAGTACGGACACTGTAAAGTTAAATTTGAGCCAATGGATGTTAACGGTGAGGAGACATTCAAATTCGAATCTTCTGTAGTCGGAGGAGCTATTCCGAAAGAATACATTCCGAAGATCGGTGAAGGTATCGAAGAGGCTATGCAGTCTGGTATCCTTGGAGGATTCCCAGTTGTTGGTCTTAAGGCTAACGTATATGATGGTTCTTACCATGAAGTCGATTCAAGTGAAATGGCATTCCACATTGCCGGATCATTAGCATTCAAGGATGCTATGAAGAAGGCATCTCCGGTACTTCTTGAGCCTATTATGAAGGTTGAAGTTACTATGCCGGAAGAGTACATGGGTGACGTTATTGGTGACATTAACTCACGTCGTGGACGTATCGAAGGAATGGATGATCTTGGCGGCGGTAAGATCGTTCGTGGATATGTTCCGTTGTCCGAGATGTTCGGATATTCTACAGATCTTCGTTCCAGAACACAGGGACGTGGTAACTACTCAATGTTCTTCGAGAAATATGAACCAGTTCCGAAGTCTGTACAGGAAAAAGTATTATCCAGCAAAAACGACTAATAATCGTTAAAAAGCTTGAAAAAAGCTTGAAAAGTGCTTGAAAAACCTACTGATATGAAATATAATCAGAGATAGCCGAGCAAACGTAAATTATAAATTTGCCTTTTATGGCACTATAATAAGGAGGATTATTCAAAATGGCTAAAGCTAAATTTGAAAGAACAAAACCGCATTGTAATATCGGTACTATCGGTCACGTTGACCACGGTAAAACAACTCTTACAGCTGCTATCACAAAGACACTTGCAGCAAGAGTACCAGGAAACACAGCAGAGAACTTTGAAGATATCGATAAAGCTCCAGAAGAGAGAGAACGTGGTATCACAATTTCTACAGCTCACGTTGAGTACCAGACAGAGAAACGTCACTATGCACACGTTGACTGCCCAGGACATGCTGACTACGTAAAGAACATGATTACAGGAGCTGCTCAGATGGATGGAGCTATCCTTGTTGTAGCTGCTACTGATGGTGTTATGGCTCAGACAAGAGAACACATCCTGCTTTCTCGTCAGGTAGGTGTTCCTTACATCGTTGTATTCATGAACAAATGTGATATGGTAGATGACGAAGAACTTCTTGAATTAGTAGAGATGGAAATTCGTGAACTGTTAGACGAGTATGAGTTCCCAGGAGATGACACACCGATCATCCAGGGATCAGCTCTTAAAGCTCTTGAAGATCCTTCAGGAGAGTGGGGAGACAAGATCATGGAACTTATGGATGCTGTTGACAACTACATTCCAGACCCACAGCGTGCAACAGACCAGCCATTCCTGATGCCTGTAGAGGATGTATTCTCTATCACAGGACGTGGAACAGTTGCTACTGGTAGAGTAGAGCGTGGTGTTCTTCATGTATCTGACGAGGTTGAAATCGTTGGTATTCACGAAGAAACAAAGAAAACTGTTGTAACAGGTGTTGAGATGTTCCGTAAGCTTCTTGATGAGGCTCAGGCTGGAGATAACATCGGAGCTCTGCTTCGTGGTATCCAGAGAACTGAAATCGAAAGAGGACAGGTTCTTGTTAAACCAGGTTCAGTAACATGCCACCACAAATTCACAGCTCAGGTTTACGTTCTGACAAAAGATGAAGGTGGACGTCATACTCCATTCTTCAACAACTATCGTCCACAGTTCTACTTCAGAACAACAGACGTTACAGGTGTTTGCGAACTTCCAGAAGGTGTTGAAATGTGCATGCCTGGTGACAACGTAGAAATGACAATCGAACTGATTCACCCAGTTGCTATGGAGCAGGGACTTCGTTTCGCTATCCGTGAAGGTGGACGTACTGTAGGATCAGGACGTGTTGCTACAATCATCGAGTAATACAATCTGAATATAGATTTGTTATCGCAAGATAACGTTGTGTCCAAACGTAAGATACCCGTAGAACTTCGGTTCTACGGGTTTTTCTGTTGCCTGGAAATATAAAAAAGAGTGGAAAAGAATAACGAACAGTATAAAAAAACGGTTGCCGGGAGAGTGTCCTGACAACCGTTTGTGATAACAGAATGATAACAAAATATATAATTTTCGCAAATATGATAACAGATAAAGTGGATTTATCCACAAATCAGAGATGTGATTGTGGATTAAGTCAGATTATACGTCTTAATGTCATTACCTTCAGTGCCCTTCTTAACGATGGAATGACAACCTATCGTAGTTCCCATAGCACGCAGTTTCCATTCTTCCTGGGTAGCGTTCAGCTTATCCAGTTCTTCCTGTCTTTTATCTTCGTCTTCAATAGCTAATATTTCAGCTTTTTCCTTTTCATAGACATTTTTAAATTGACACCACTTCCTGAAAAAGTCCTGCATCGTAGGATTATCAAAAGTCAGTGAAATCTTCTGCTCAGGTGTTTCAGCAAGTGAGAGGTTCACTGAATCATCAATAGAAAACAACAGAGAGAGTACATCTCCGACCGTTTCAATATTAAAATCCAGGAAAACACTTACATTTAAACCCAATGCAGTTGCTATCTTTTCTAACTGATCCGGTTTTGGATTTCGGATTCCCAATTCATATTTTCTGATCGTTCCTACGTTAATGCCGGACAGCTCGGCTAACTGTATCTGACTGTATCCTCTGAATTCCCGGTATGCCCGGATTTTTTTACCTATCATAACATGCTGCCTCCTTAATAATATTTGTGATTCTATTCTAGCACAAAAGTGAATGATGCGAAAGAGGTTGATTTTCGCAGAGCCCGAAAATGTAGAATGGAATATAAAAATAAAATTCGCAAAAGGTTATTGACAAAGTCACAAAAGTGAATTATAGTAGAAAACATCAAGAGAGTCACAAAAGTGACTGGAAAGGAGGACGCTATGAGAACTAATTATATGATGACTGTTGATGATGTCATGGAAGAATTAGGTGTGAAACGCAGTAAAGCATATTCTATTCTGAAGCAGCTCAATGATGAACTGGCAAAGGAAGGATATGTAGCAGTTCGTGGAAAGATTCCACGTCCCTACTGGGAAACAAAATTTTATGGATGCTCTCAGAGAGCAGTATGAAGGAGGAGTTAAGATGTCAGCTTACAAGGACAAAACACAGGGAACCTGGTATGTGAGCTTCCGTTATATTGACTGGACAGGAAAGAAAACGCAGAAGCTGAAAAGAGGGTTCAAGACAAAGAAAGAAGCATTGAATTATGAAAAGGAATTCATAAGAAAAACTGCGGCGGATATGAAAATGGAGATGAACAGTTTTATTCAAGTCTATTTTGAAGATAAAAAGAATGAACTGAAAGAAAATTCAGTCCGAAATAAGCAGCATATGATGAACAAACACATTGTTCCGTATTTTGGAACAAGAAAAATGAATGAGATCACACCGGCAGAGATTATCCAGTGGCAGAATACCATTCAGGAAAAAGGATACAGCAAGACTTATGAGCGTATGATCCAGAATCAGTTAAATGCACTGTTTAATCATGCACAGAAAATTTACAATCTGAAGGAAAACCCATGCAAGAAAGTAAAAAAGATGGGAAAATCCGATGCTAATAAGCTGGAATTCTGGACGAAAGCGGAATATGACAGATTTATCGCCGGGATTGAGCCGGGGAGTGAGGATTATCTGATATTTGAAATCCTGTTCTGGACAGGAATCAGGGAAGGAGAGCTTCTGGCATTGAGCCTTTCGGACTTTGATATAAGTGGAAATCTCCTGCATATCAATAAGACCTATAATCGAATCAGGAAAAGAGATGTGATTGATACTCCAAAAACAGAGAATTCAGTTCGTACCATTGATATTCCGAATTTTCTTAAGGAAGAGGTACAGGAGTATGCGAAGAAGCATTATGGATTTCCGGAAGATCAGCGGTTGTTCCCAATTGTGGCGAGAACGCTGCAGAAACGTCTCAAGAAATATGAAGCATTGACTGGTGTAAAACCAATCAGAGTGCATGATATCCGGCATAGTCATGTGGCTTATCTTATTTATCAAGGAATTGAGCCGTTGATCATCAAGGAAAGACTGGGGCATAAAGATATTCAGATGACATTGAACACTTATGGGCATCTGTACCCGTCACAGCAGAAAAAAGTAGCTGAGATGCTGGACAATAAACGTTAATACGGAGGAAGAAGTAGATGAAAACAAAGAAAGTAGTCGGAAAAATATTTGATGCAATTAACTACAGTAAGAAGTTGAAGATAAGTTCCATCTTACCAGATCGGGATTCAGATTATGTGATTCTTCTTGAATTAGAGGACGGAAGCAAATTTGAAATTATCATTATTCCTACAAGGAGATTTGTGTAAGGAGCAGAAGCTATGACTACTGACAGACAAAAAGAAAAAGCCCAGATAAAATATCTGAGCAAGTTCTCTGATAATCAGATTCACTGATATACCATCTTGGCAGATTAAGTATATCACGAATTGGAAGATACAACAATTCCCGAATATCTGTTCATCAGAGACTTGCCCGGAGGGGCAGGAGGTAGAAGTGACATTATTTGAACAGGTAAAAGGATGTGTGACAGCGAGACAGGCTGCAGAGCATTACGGGATTAAAGTAAAGGGAAATGGAATGGCATGTTGTCCGTTTCATAAAGACCGACACCCAAGTATGAAGGTGGATAAAATGTATCATTGTTTTGCATGTGGAGTGGGCGGTGATGCAATAGATTTTACAGCAAGATTATTTGGAATATCACAGTATGAAGCTGCGAAAAAGCTGATAGAAGATTTTGGACTGGATATTAAAGTAGGAAACAGAAGCAAATACGAAAGGACGCCCCGAAACAGAGCTCTCTTAAAACAAAAGCAGTCAAAAGTTGTGATGATCAGAGAAAAACTGGAGCAGTGGTTAAAACAGGCAACAGATGTGCTGATTAGATATCTGAAATGGATTCAGTTCTGGAAAGAGTTTTACAGACCAGATCCGGATGAAGAGTGGCACGAATTATTTACGGAGGCATTGGCAAATGAAAGAAAGATAAATGACTATCTGGACGTGCTGATGTTTGGAACAGGAGAAGAGATTGTAGAGTTTTTTAAGATGAAGAGAAGGGAGGTTGAAAAAATTGAAGAAAGAATTAACGAATATCAGCGAGAAGTCCTTGATGGAATTAGAAGATATTGTGAACGAGGAGATGCTTACAACAGAAGATGTCAATGATATGCTGGAGCATACGGATAAAGGAAGAACAAAGCAGACAATCAGAAATTGTGTAACCGTACTTCAAAATGATCCGGTATTGAAAAAAGCGATTAAACGAAATGAACTTTCCGGAAGAATGGATATTGTAAAAGAGGTACCCTGGGAGCGGAGGAATAACAGTCCTACGGTTACAGATACGGATGAGTACAATCTGAAAATGTATTTGGAAGAGAATTATGAAATAACAAGCGAGCGTGTGATCAAAGCGGGAGTAGATATTGTTTCCAATGAAAATAAATATCACCCAATCAGAGATTATCTGGAGAATCTGATCTGGGACGGAATCCAAAGAATAGAAAATATGCTTCCGCATTTCCTGGGAGCAGAAAAGACCAACTATACAATCGGAGTGATGAAAATGCACATGCTGGCAGCGATTTCACGAATTTATGAACCGGGAATAAAATATGACATTATGTTGTGTCTGGTTGGAAGTCAGGGAGCCGGAAAGTCTACGTTTTTCAAATATCTGGCGATAAAAGAAGAATGGTTCAGCGACAATCTGGATCATCTGGACGATGAAAATATATACAGAAAACTGCAGAACCACTGGATTATCGAAATGGGAGAAATGAAGGCAACTATCACAGCAAAGAATATTGAACAGATAAAATCGTTTCTGAGCAGACAGAAAGAAACTTATAAAGTACCTTATGAAGTTCATCCGGAAGACAGACCGAGACAGTGTGTATTTTGCGGTACTTCAAATGATCTGAATTTTCTTCCTCTGGACAGAACCGGAAACAGACGATTTGCTCCTGTGATGACAGATATGTCGAAAGCAGAAGTTCATATTCTGGACAATGAGGCAGAGAGCAAAGCCTATATCGAACAGGCCTGGGCGGAAGCAATGGTGCTGTATCGACAGGGAAATGTGTTCTTAGGATTCACAAAGGAAATTGAAGAAGAGGCAAAGCGTCTGCAGAAGGAATTCATGCCGGAAGATACCAATGCCGGAATCATACAGGCATTTCTTGATGATTACGATGACGATTATGTATGTACCAGAATTCTGTTCGATGATGCATTACATCGAAACGGAGAAATGAAACAGTGGGAAGGCAAAGAGATTGCAAATATTATGAACAATGCGATTGAAGGCTGGAAACCACATGGTACACATCGGTTCGGAAAGGAATATGGAATACAGCGTTCATGGAAACGGATGGAAGATTCTGTGAAGAAAGATAAAGACGGATTTATGGAAGTGCCGGAACAGTTAGAAATACCGTTTGAGTAAAGATTATTGTAAACGATGTAAACGGAACTCGAAGGAAAAACTTAAAAAGTTAACTTTTAAAATCTTTTGAGCCCCGTTTACAGATTCCGTTTACAGACTGGAAAGGAGCAAAAAATGATGAAACAGGGAAGATTAGGATATAACAGCAGCAATGGAAGATATGGATTATTATCATCAGACTTATGGATTGATACAGGATTTCACTGTGGAGAAGGACTGGAAGTGTTGGTAGATGATGAATGGGTACAGACCAGAATGGAGATGAATCTGGCAAGAGAATGGTATCTGGTGGGGACACCATATTGTGGAGATTTGGAATATGTGCAGGCGAGGATATCGGAATAAATAGGCTTATGATCCGATTCGGTCGGTGCAGAACAGACGTCCATAAGGACGTTTTGCCCCCGGCAGGGCGCAAGGGGACTTTTGATGGACGGTACGGCTGTCGAAAGTGCTTTTGCGTTACTTTTGACAAAAGTAACAAAAACGCCGTATCCGGCGAAAGGTTCTTAAATATCGCCATGTCTGGCGTATATAAAAATTATGTGCCATATCTGGCACTCAAACAGAGAAGAGGTGAGAAAACATATGATAAAACGAACAATCAGTGGCATGATCGGAGCCGGCTCACTGGCTCATAACAGACGGGATTTTGTAGCAGAAAATGTAAATCCAGACAGAGTACAACTGAACATTTGTTATAAGAATGAGAATCTGAAAGAAGTCTATAAAGAGTTGTTTGACGATGCGGTGGAGAGATACAATATCGGGAAAAGAAAGGATCGGCAAATTACAAATTACTATGAAAAAATTCGGCAAGGAAAACAGGAGAAGCTGTTCCATGAAGTGATTTTTCAGATAGGAAATCGTGAGGATATGGCAGTTGGTACGGCAGAAGGAAATCTGGCTGTAAAGGTATTGGACGAATATGTGAAAGACTTCCAGAAGCGGAATCCGACACTTCGGGTATTTAGCTGCTATCTGCATCAAGATGAAGCAACTCCACATTTGCACATTGACTTTGTACCTTATGTGACCAACTGGAAGGGAAAAGGAATGGATACCAGAGTTTCACTGAAACAGGCATTGAAAAGTCTTGGATTTCAAGGTGGAAATAAGCATGATACAGAACTGAATCAGTGGATAAACCATGAAAAGGAAGTACTGGCGGAAATCGCAAAGCAACATGGAATTGAATGGGAGCAGAAAGGTACACATGAAGAGCATCTGGATGTTTACAATTTCAAAAAGAAAGAGCGTAAGAGGGAAGTGCAGGAACTGGAACAGGAAAAAGAAAATCTGACAGCAGAGAATGAAGGTCTGACTTCTCAGATTGCGGACGCAAGGGCAGATATTAAGCTTCTGGAAGAAGAAAAAATTCAGTTCCAGAAAGATAAAGAGATAGCGGAAAAACGTGCGGAGAAAGCAGAAATGGAATTGAAAAAACTGGAGGACAGAAGAGAATTCCTGCAACCGGTGATGGATAATGTCAGTAAGGAAATAAAAGAATATGGAATGATCAAAACATTTTTGCCGGAAGCTACTACGTTAGAACGTGCGGTAACTTATCGGGATAAGAAGATCAAACCATTGTTCATTGAAATGAAGAATAAAATCGGTGCGATGGCTGCACTGGTGAAAGAACTCACAAGAGAAAGAGATAGCTGGAAAAGTAAGTTTCAGAAGAAAAGGCAAGAGCATGAAGCCACAAAAAAGGAACTGGCGGAAGTTCAGAAAGATCATCAGAAGTTATCCAGTGAGAAAGAAATATTGCAGGGAATTGCAGACAGATATAACCGACTTTTACGCATGTTGGGGAAAAATATGGTAGAACGACTGGTGCAGGACGATATCCGGATGCAGGCGGAACTTGAAGCGAAAAAGCAGAAAGAGCAAATGCCGAAAAAAATAAGTGATCGCATACCGTGGGCGAAAGAACGAAGTGAAGAACACAATGCACAAATTAAGAAGAATAAAGCAAAGTACAGAGGAATGGAGTTGTAAGGATATGAAGAAACAAATTTATGATGAAAAGAATGGACTGAGTTACACATTGCATGGAGATTATTATCTGCCGGATTTGGAAATCAATGAAGAAGAACTTACATATGGAAAATATGGAATAATGCGAAAACAGTTTTTGAAGGAACACCGGAGTGCCAGGTATCAGTATCTGGTACTGACCGGGAAACTGACGGAGCATCTGAATCAGGTTGATAAGGAAGCAAGAAAAAAAGTCGAGATGTTGATGGAACAGATGGTCGAACAGTGGGGCGTGACAGAAGAACTGAAGATGCAGGGTCAGATGGAATGGGTGAGGAGGATGAATAATATCAAAGCAACTGCTGAAGAAATAGTATATAAAAATATAATCTTTATGTAGAAAAGAGGCTGTCTGCAGGCGTTGTGGACAGCCTCCTGTATAGGAGGGGTTATTCTTCAGATATATCATAGTCGGTGGCTGTATCAGAAAATTTTGTATCCCAAATGGCTTCTTCAATGGCTTGTAAACACTCATCTGTATGTTTGGAAATGTCTTGCCCCCAGAAGTGAAGGACAGTATAGCCTAGGAATAAAAGCTTTTTATCATTTTCATAATCACGATTACGATTTCGTTCGATTTTTTTGATCCAAAAGTCTGGATTTTTCCCTTTTTCAAGTCGAAGTTTGAGAATCTCCCAATCCTTTCCGTGAAAAAATTCACTATCGCAAAAAATAGCAATTTTATATTTGGTAAGAACAATATCAGGAGAACCAGGGAGAGCTTTATAATTTTTACGATAGCGATAACCTTTGTGCCATAGAGCTTTTCTGAGTAATAATTCTATGGAAGTATCTTTGCTGTGGATCTTACGCATATTGTTTGAAACAGTAGCGGAATCACGTGACATATAGGTACCTTCTTTCTGCCTGAACTGATAAGAATATATTATCAAAAAACAGAAGAAATAGCAAAGGGGTTAAGAAACATACAAGAGGAAATCTAACGATATAGTGAGAAAATTGCTTGTTGCTAATTGTGGTATATGGTAAAATATGAGTTGTACTATTTTTGATTTTGGAGGAATTTTAATGGCGATTTGTTATGACAAATTATGGAAATTACTGATAGATAAAAAAATGAACCGTACAGAATTGAAGGAAGCGTCAGGAATAAGTTTTAATGTATTAGCTCGATTAGGAAAGAATGAGCCAGTTTCATTTGAATCAATAGAAAAAATATGTTTTACATTAAATTGCAAGATAGAAGATGTTGTAGAGATAAAAAAAGAAGAATCACCACAAATCGATATTGATGCATTTACAACCATAGAACTGTTTGCTGGAGCAGGAGGTCTGGCTTTGGGAATCGAAAAAGCTGGATTTGAACCATTGGGACTAATAGAGTTTGATAAAGATGCGGCAGAATCTTTGAAAACCAATAGGCCGAACTGGAGAGTTATTCATGATGATATAGCTAATATATCTTGTTTGGATTTGGAAGATTATTTTGGTATAAAAAAAGGAGAATTGGATTTATTATCGGGAGGAGCACCGTGTCAGGCTTTTTCTTATGCTGGAAAAAGATTAGGACTTGAAGATGCAAGAGGAACACTTTTTTATCACTATGCAACTTTTTTACAAAAATTACAGCCAAAGATGTTTTTGTTTGAAAATGTGCGGGGGTTGCTGACTCATGATAAGGGAAGAACATATGCAACGATAACAAATATTTTTGAACAGGCGGGATATACCATTCAGAAAAAGGTTTTAAATGCGTGGGATTTTGGTGTGCCACAGAAAAGAGAGAGACTAATCACTGTTGGAATTAGAAATGATTTAGTGGGAAAAGTTTCATTTTCATTTCCTAAAGAACATGATTATAAGCCTGTTTTGAGAGATGTTTTATTGGATTGTCCAGAAGGACCAGGAGTACCATACGGAGAAAATAAAAGGAAAATATTTGAATTAGTCCCACCCGGAGGATATTGGAGAGATATTGATCCAGAGATTGCAAAAGCATATATGAAAAGTTGCTGGGATATGGAAGGTGGAAGAACAGGAATTCTTAGGAGAATGAGCTTGGATGAACCGTCATTGACGGTATTGACTTCACCGTCTCAGAAGCAAACAGAAAGATGTCATCCATTGGAAGCAAGACCGTTTACGGTACGTGAGAATGCAAGATGTCAAACATTTCCAGATGAATGGCAATTTTGTGGAAGTGTTCAATCTCAGTATAAACAGGTTGGAAATGCTGTTCCTGTCAATTTAGCATATGAAATTGGGTTAGAGATACATAAATCATTAGAGGGGGTAAAATAAATGGCGTGGAATTTAGATTTTATATCAGAAGAAGATTTTAAGAAGCATGTGCGTGCAACGATTATGAAATATGGAGAAAAACTGGAATCGTATGATTTGAAGCGGTTCAATAGTAACCTGATTGATCCGATCAAGCTGATTTTTGATAAATCGGTGTATCGTACAAGCTGGGAAGAAATTGTAAATAATGAAATTTTCCGGCAGAGAGATAAGTCTAATAATAATGATATAGGATATTTTCACCAGAATATTTTTTCCTATTTCAAAGGCTGCGAAGTCCCGCAGGCAGGCTGGGATGTTATTTACAGAAATCCAGATGGAATACAAATGCCAGATGGAGATATTGTGCATACAATATATGTGGAAATGAAAAACAAACACAATACTATGAATTCTGCATCTTCTGCAAAAACATATATAAAGATGCAGGGACAGATTCTGGAAGATGATGATTGTGCGTGTCTGTTGGTTGAAGCAATTGCAAAGAAATCACAGAATATAAAATGGTCAACAAAGGTTGATGGGAAGAACGTGCAGCATAGATTGATTCGCCGTGTAAGCATGGATCAGTTTTATGCAATTCTCACTGGTGAAGAAGATGCATTTTACAAGATGTGTATGGCATTGCCGGAGGTAATTAATTCTGTTGTAAATGAAGAAGGTGGCGTTGAGGTACCACACGATACGGTTATCGATGAATTGAGAAAAGTAGCATCACTGTATGGCGAAGAAAATGGAGAGTTATCTATGGCAATGGCTGTATATATGCTTGGATTTAATACATATATGGGGTTTGGCGATAAGATTCGTGGTGAATTGGGAGAAGACAAAGACGGAATGCTTAAACGGATTTATGAATATGGGAAAAGGTTGCAATAACTTCGAATTGACATAAGATTAATAATAGAAAAGAGGTATGTTTCGGCTATGTACACACCATCTAATTCAAAAATAGAAGATAGAGCTATAGGTGCATTATCAAATCTAATCGATGATCACCAAACAATGGGACACCAATTTAATTCTATGGATAAAGAGATGAGCTGGGATGGATATATATGGATTTTTAAAAATGTAAACGGGAGCCAAAATAAGGACAATTATGATGATAAAGTACCTGTTCAGATAAAAGGACATATAGATGAAAAAGAGAAATATTGCAATAAAAAACGTATAACATATCCGGTAGCATTAGAAGATTTAGAGGTGTATTTTAGAGATAGAGGTGTTTTATATTTTGAAATTTTTATGTCCAGAGATGGAAAAAGAAGGGAAATATTTTATGCTTCATTGTTCCCTACAAAATTAAAATATTACTTAGACAATGCAAGAAAAAAACAGAGTAAAAAGAACATAAATATAACATTTGTTAAGGTAGAAAAAAAATCTGATGTTTTTTATAATGTGGTGAAGCAGTTTAGCAACGAAAGCAAAAAACAAGGATTTGGTCATGAGCAATTAGTTCAAAATGCTATTAAAGTAGCAGATATAGGTAAGGTGAAAGAAATCACGGCTTCTGTAGTGGGAGCCTCTGATGAATATGAGTTTATCAAAAAGCTTGGCACGGGGGATGTGAGCTTTTATGCAAAATTAGAAGGAACACCTTTTTCTGTTCCGGTCGAATGGCAGGAAGATAGTGTTTATTATATAGAACAAGATGTTAATAAAAAGGTAAGCGTTGCAGGAAAGCAATTTTATGATTCTTATAAAATCACCTTAAGTTCTAGAGAAGAAATGACAATAATTTTAAGTGATAATGTTCAAATTAGTATGAGTAAAGGAAAATTTACATTTACGCCTAATACCGATATTAAGACATTGAGACGTGATGCAGAATTTTTGCTTGCGGAAATGAAAAATGAAAACTTTACAATTGAGGAACAAGTATTTCCGATTAAAAATGTACAAATGCCAGAAACTTTATATCAAAAGTTGCAATTTTTTATAAAATTAGATGAATTACTTTCTCAAATACAATTTGAGTATGCAAAGCCGTTTCCTGAAATTGCAGAATCTACAATAAAAAAATTCACGGATCTCATTGCACTGCAAGAAGGGAAAAAGAATAATTTATTCACGGAAAATGTACATACATATGATTTGGAAATTGATGGAAAATATATTCCTTTAATAGTTTTCAAAAATGAGCAAGGAGGAAGAAACAATATATATAATGCTGTATATTCCACAAGTTGCCAAACTGCAGTGGCAGATGATAAGGGAAACTATTATCGAGTACCAATACTTTCACACATTAAAGGCCATGTTATGCGGAATCTTTTCAAATATGATGCTAATGTATTTGAAAAACAAATATTTGAAGCGGACTTTAATTTGATAACAGAAAGTAGTATGAATATGGCAGGACTTAGTTTAATTCATGCGTATGATGGGGATGAGGAACATGATCCGAATTTATTAAAAATTGCAGACCGCTTATATACAAAACTAATAAAGATGTTCGGAGAAAAAAATATTTATATTATTAACAAAATGCAAATAAAAAAGAGACAAAACTTGTTTGGGGCAAAAGAGATAGAAGTATTGTCTAAAATGAAATGTGATGATGAAAAAGAAAAGTGTGGAAAATATATCTTGTTAGGTGATGAGAAAATGTTAAAGCAGTCCTTTGGGCAATTATGTTTAGCAGATAAAGAAGAATTTAAAACCTATCCAATCTATATGTTGCATATGGAGCACGAAGAAAAGGTGGGAATGGTAAAAGCTAATTAGTATATCAAGTGATAACACCATGATAACAAAATCCCCTAAAACCACACGGACACAGCGGAAAACCCGTATTTTCCCACACAAAATGAACGAAAAATAACCATTTAGCTTCTGCAACACACCATTCTGATACCGTGAAGGTGGACGTACTGTAGGATCAGGACGTGTTGCTTCAATCATCGAGTAATATACCGCGAAAGCAATGAATAAAGCGCCAATCAAGGCGATAAAAAAAGAGACTGCAAGCTTGCTTGTAGTCTCTTTTTTTATCGCTTTGGAAGTGGGCATTTTACGAATGTCCGCGAACGAACGACGAAGTCGTGAGATTGGCGCATATACAATAGATTTGTTATCGCAAGATAACGTTGTGTCCAAACGTAAGAAACCCCAGAAACCTTGTGTTTCTGGGGTTTTTCTGTACTCTAAGAAAAGAATTGTTCGTAAATTTATCAGATTAGAAACAGTGAAACATTTATCAGCAAGATGAAATACGGATAAATTTAAAATTGAAAAATAAGGCTTGCGGTGCCAAAACGGTGCCAAAAAGAAACTCCTGCGAATGTTTGCTATTCACAGGAGTAATTTTTTTACCAGCCTTTAATCTGTTTAATCTGTTCAGCACGTTCCGGATCACGATGATATTGCAGTTTCAAACGGATTGTTTCCACAACTTCCTGTCTGGCTTCATCATCAAGCTGATAGAACGATGTAAGCAGATTATCTACATCAGGCATACTGTTCTTACCGAAAAGGTACATCAGCGGATGTTACGAAAACAGTTCTTAAAAAAATACAGATCAGCAAGATATCGGTATTTGTTATTGATTGGAAAGCTGACGGAACACCTGAATCAGATTGATCAAGAAGCCAGAAATCAGGTGGAAATACTTACAGAACAGATGGTAAAAAAACAGGGTGTGAATGATAACTTAAAGAGACAAGATCAGATGATGTGGGTCAGATTGATGAATAATATAAAATTCAGTGCAGAAGAAATTGTATTGAAAAATATGGTATATGCATAAGTATGAAAGGGCGATAAGATCGTTCATTTACATTTTTGTATATATTGAAATAGCACTTTAGAAAACACTATGGTAAAATAAAGTGAAGAAAAATCGGGATTGTTAAAGGAGCGTGATTCAGTGGACATAATTGACAAACTTTTGGAAACCCCTTGCTACATAATGGATTTTCTTCCTAAACAAGTACCCATGAATTGTGACGGCCAGTTTTTTAAAGTAGAAACTTATCTACTCAACCACTATGATTGCTGTGGGTTAAGGGATAGATTTGTTGGCGTTATTTTAAAAGCAATGTGTTACTATCCTGTATCGGTTCAATGGGGCAAATGGGTTGAACAGCCTACCCCTGAGCAAGTAACAAAAATCATTGATACTATACTGGAAAATCATTCTGGAGATGTAAATATATTATTTACAAGTAAAGATGCGCTTCTTCAGTTTGGATGGGATTGTTTAAATATGAGTATTTATAATCCAGATGAAGAAATGTGTATGCTGTTTGAGAAAATTGCAACCTCAGAAGGATTGTTTTGGCGAAAATCAGAGTGACAATTTTCAGTTGACCGAGTTCTTTAGAGCGAAGGATTGGTGGATTAGAAAGTGTCTTTTACAGAAAGGTGATTAGATGAATGATCAATTTTTACAAGGGATAATATTTGATTGGAATAGAATTGATAACGATAGTTATTTAAAGAGAATTAAGGCTTTTAAGGGAATTCAAAAACTTGATTTCAACAAAGCAATCACCTTTTTTGTCGGAGAAAATGGCAGTGGTAAATCAACTTTATTGGAGGCACTTGCCGTAGCACATGGTTTTAATCCCGAGGGTGGAACAAAGAATTATGCTTTTTCTACGCATGATACACATTCAGAGTTGTGTGATGCGATAAGAATTTCCAAAGGTTATCGGAAGGAAAAGTGGGGTTATTTTCTTAGGGCGGAAAGTTTTTATAATGTTGCAACGAAGGAAGAAGAATATGCAGATCTCGCACATCCTTCTGCCAAATATCATGAAAAATCACATGGAGAGAGTTTTCTCGCATTGACACAGAACAATCTGCATCCAAATGGTTTGTATCTTTTTGATGAGCCGGAAGCTGCATTATCCCCACAGAGACAGCTTACATTGTTGATGCAAATATATGGTTGTGCAAAAGAGGGAGCACAATTTATTATAGTTACGCATTCGCCAATTTTGTTAGGAATACCTGATGCAGATATCTATTGTTTTGATAATGGACGCATACATTTATGCGAATATGAAGAAACAGAGAGTTATCAGGTAACAGAAATGTTTATAAACAACAGGCAGATGCTGTTGGATAGATTGCTAACAGATTAGATAATAAAGGAATTAATAGATTCAAGTTTATAGAGGACTTAATGAATCCTTGTAATATTGGGCGTTGCATGAATGTTAATTTGCGTTGCTTGATGTATTGATGGCTAATCAGTATACTAGTTTTATCAAACGAAAGGAGTAACTAGAGATGCTTGGTGAAAATATAAAAACTTATCGACAGAAAAAAGGATATACACAGGAAGAAGTTGCCAACAGACTTCATGTGACAAGACAGACTATTTCAAAATGGGAGAAAAACTATTCGGTTCCAGATGCTGAAGTATTTGTAAAATTAGCAGATGTATTAGAGGTTCAAACAAGTCAGTTGCTTGAAGTAAAGGTAGATAGTGATGTGCAAACAACAGAAGAAAAACAGAATGCTTATGCAGAGCAACTAGCACATATTGCTGAACAGATGGCAATCAGAAATCGTCAACGTAAAAGAATATGGAAAACGATAGGAATAGCCTTTGCAGTAATCATCGTTGTATGTATTATTCTTATAGTTATGAATATTGCATTTTTTTCTGCTTACCCGACCACAGAGGATGTTCAGACACACGAAGAGACTATTATGTTGGAAGAATAGAGTTACGAACTTCAAGTTGTCGAGATGTTGCAAAATTTGGAATCAGGAGAAAATAAGAGTGATTAATAATTTGATGTACATTGAATTAAAAACGGGATATTCTGATGATGATCCGGCATGGATCGGAAATGTCAAAACTTCAAAAAGAAAAAAATTTTGACATTTCCACAGATGCGTGCTAATCTGATTGTAGAAAAAGAGTGCTACCGATAGACGGTTAGTCCGTTATACTATTTAGAATATCTATCAAAGATAACCGCTTAGTTTGCAGACAGGGCGGTTATTTTTGTGGCTTATTATTATTCTTGCCAAAGGTATATCCAAGACCAAAGCAGGTTAAGCCGAAGCTTACCACCGCTATAGAGTCAACAATACTCATGGCTTAGCCCTCCTTTCCAGTGGATTCTCTTTCGAGTTTCTATGTAATCAGAGGGTCACAGGTCTCCGTTTCACTTCGGTCGTTGCAAAACGAGTGCCACTGGCACTCTGCAACCCTCTGGAGAAGGACTAACCGCCTACCGTTATGGTTGCACGGTTTAACATACTAAGCAGACTCCCACCCAGACCACTAAAAACTCAGAGCTCATAAGGGCTCTTTTTCTTTTGCAAAAATTATGTCAGATCATATGTCTTGATGGAATTACCTTCAGTGCCCTTCTTAACGATGGTATGACAACCTATTGTAGTTCCCGTAGCACGCAGTTTCCATTCTTCCTGGGTAGCGTTCAGCTTATCCAGCCTACAGTGAGAACAATGATTCAGATGACGAAAAAGATATATTACAAGGTGTTTCTGATAGGTATGATCGTGTTGTGCGTGTTCTTGGAATAGAAACTGTAGATACAGCAGTACAGCAGGATATTCAAAACGAAAAAGTCATGGAAGAAAAGAGACGGATGGAGCAAATGCCAAAAGGAAGCATTTACGAAAGATTAGCCTGGGGAATGAAAAAAGGCGATAAGATCGTTCATTTACACTTTTGTATATATTGGAATAGCACTTTAGAAAACACTATGGTAAAATAAAGTGAAGAAAAATCGGGATTTGACGGAGGTAGCTATGGCTTTTGATTTAAAAAAAGAGTATAAAGAATTTTATATGCCAAAGAAAAAACCAGAGATTGTAAATGTCCCGAAGGCTAATTACATTGCGGTTAGAGGTAAAGGCAATCCGAATGAAGAAGGCGGTGCATATCAACAAGCAATCAGTGTTCTATATGCTGTTGCATACACATTAAAAATGAGTTACAAGACCGATTATAAAATTGAAGGTTTTTTTGAATATGTTGTTCCACCATTGGAAGGTTTTTGGTGGCAGGATGATGTCAAGGGTGTAGATTATACGAATAAATCTGCCTTTAACTGGATTTCTGTTATTCGTTTGCCTGATTTTATTTCTAAAGCTGATTTTGATTGGGCAGTAGAAACAGCAACGAAAAAGAAAAAACTCGATTGTTCGTCAGCAGAGTATCTTACGATTGATGAAGGATTATGCGTTCAAATTATGCATATAGGTTCTTTTGATGATGAACCAGCAACCGTTGCTCTTATGGATACTTATTTAGAACAAAATGGGTATGTTAATGATATTAACAAAGATAGAATGCATCACGAGATTTATATGTCTGATGCAAGAAAGGTTGCCCCAGAGAAATGGAAAACTGTAATTAGACATCCGATTAAGAAAGCGTAAATAGTTGTTTGTGGAGTTGGTAAATTTCAACTTTCCGGGCAATTGCTCATACTGTGAAATGATAAAAGAAAAATATACGAGGAGAATATTGATATGAAAAATATACGGAAGTTTTCTGTTTTTATTAGTTCTACCTATGAAGACCTCAAAAATGAAAGACAGGCATTAATGGGGGTAGCACTTGAGAATAATTTCATTCCCGTGGGAATGGAGCAATTTCACGCTGCACCTACAAGCCAATGGAATGTTATAACAAAGATGATTGATGAGTGTGATTTTTACCTTCTTGTTATTGGAGGGCGGTATGGCTCAATCGATGAAGAAGCAGGTATAAGCTATACGGAGAAAGAATACAATTATGCAAAAGACAAGGGACTACCCGTGCTTGTATTGATTAAGGAGTCCTCCGCAATCACTGAAAGTGAACAGGATATTGGAGATGAAAAATATGACAAATATACGAAAATGAAAATGCTGGAGAAATTCAGAAACAGAGTAAAGAATGACGGGAATACTATTGATTTTTTCACGGATATAAATAGTTTAAAGTATAAAGCATCACCGACATTTAGAAATGCCATTAACTACGTTGATGATTATGCTGGATGGGTTCGATATCGAGATATCGTAGATGTAATCAATGAAGAGGCAGAAGGGCGAAACAAGGTCAACGCTGAATTTGGAGAGCATCAACAGAAAATGTTAGAAGAAATGAAAGACATGTTGTCTCAATTTGGAAGCAAACTCACCGATATGGAGAATAAACGGATAAGTTGGGAGAAAATCCCCACAGTAACGAGTGAAGATATTGATAAATTATTTCGGGTCGAAAACAACACATTAATCATTGGAAATCCAGCGGGAGATAAATCAGTTATAGGTCAAGATGACGTTGGTAATATTCCTGTGGACTCGGCTTTTCTGTTAGTGTATGCAGCTAATGGTGATGGTCAAATAATAAAGACACAGACACTTAGCTCGCCTGCTCAGATTTTTACATCGGGTAAGCAGTTTATGGCTGACAACTCAAAAAGAGAATCAGCAAGATGGATAGAGGCGTTAGACCGTCTTATCGAATGGGGATGGGTTAAAGCTGTAGGGTATAAAGGCGAAATATTTGAATTGACAGGAACTGGTTACAGTAAAGCAGATTGGTTGAAGGCTGGCATGGGAATTGATACTTCAAAGGACCCGCTTGACGAGTTAAAAGAGTTTGAAGATTGATATTTCATATACGTAAAGTATCCTAAAATCCAGTTTGTATAATTGAAAAAATTAAAAACGCGTAGACAACTGTGTCTATTAGTGAAAATACGACATTTCTCGCTTTGTGTCGTGTTATTCGTAGATAACAGATTCTATATTTGATGATGAAAGGAGGAGTTGAGGTGGATCAAGTAAAAATCGGAACTTTTTTAAAAAAGCTTCGCAAAGAAAAAGGCATTACACAGGAGCAGTTGGCAGAAACATTAAGTGTCTCTGGAAGGACCGTATCCAGATGGGAAACCGGAAACAATATGCCTGATATCAGTATTCTTGTGGATATTGCAGATTATTATGATATCAGTATTCCTGAGATTATCAGTGGAGAAAGGAAAAGCGAGATGATGAACGAAGAAGAAAGAAAAATTGCTAAAACAATGTCAGATTATGCAACTACAGAGAAAGAGAAGATTTTTAAGGAAATGAAGCTCCAAAGTATCATGGGAGTTTGTGCATTGGTTCTATACTGGATTCTGCATGAAACAGGTGCATATATGTATAATGATGTGTTAGGAAAGCTTACCGGCTATTGTGAGACATTGGTATCTGTGTCAGTCATAATGATGGCAGTATTTACGACAGGATCTTTAAGCAAGTTGCGGAGCAGGAAAGTTTTCTTGTTTGAAAATTTCCCCAAATCTATTCGCTTAGTTGTAACTGCAGTTGTCGCTTTTGGTGGAGCTGCTGTGATTAAGCTGGTACTGGTGCATTTTTTCGGCTTATAAGTATTTTCAAGTTTGTATTACATACTATGGAAAAGAACTTTTTGACATTTTCACAGATGCGTGATAATATGATTATAGAAAAAGAGTGCTACCGATAGACGGTTAGTCCGATATATGATGTGACAAAAATTGCCGCTTCAGTTTACCAGGCTTGGGCGGCTATTTTTGTGGCTTATTATTATCCTTGCCAAAGGTATATCCAAGACCAAAGCAGGTTAAGCCGAAGCTAACCACAGCTATGAAGTCAACAATACTCATGGCTTAGCCCTCCTTTCCAGTGGATTCCCTTTCGGGTTTCTATGTAATCAGAGGGTCACAGTCCCTCTGTTGAAGGACTAACCGCCTACCGTTATGGTAGCACCCATGTTTCGATTATAACAGTCAGGACAGGAATCCGCAACCGGAAAGTTGCCAGTGCGTAAAAATGGAGCTGTGATACCATTTTGATACTAAAAAGTAAAGAGAAAAAAAATATAACCCGGAAAATTGGCAATACAGGACAATATGGACACGAAAATCACAGAAAATAATGGGATTTTAAGAACCTCACAAACGTGAAGGTGGACGTACTGTAGGATCAGGACGTGTTGCTACAATCATCGAGTAATATACGCGAAAGCAATGAATAAAGCGCCAATCAAGGCGATAAAAAAAGAGACTGCAAGCTTGCTTGCAAGTCTCTTTTTTTATCGCTTTGGAAGTGGGCATTTTACGAATGCCCGCGAACGAACGACGAAGTCGTGAGATTGGCGCATATACAATAGATTTGTTATCGCAAGATAACGTTGTGTCCAAACGTAAGAAACCGATGGTATGACAACCTATTGTAGTTCCCGTAGCACGCAGTTTCCATTCTTCCTGGGTAGCGTTCAGCTTATCCAGCCGACAGTGAGAACAATGATTCAGATGCCGAAAAAGATATATTATAAGGTGTTTCTGATAGGTATGATCGTGTTGTGCGTGTTCTTGGAAAAAAAACTGTAGATGCAGCAGTACAGCAGGATATTCAAAACGAGAAAGTCATGGAAGAAAAGAGACGGATGGAGTAAATGCCAAAAGGAAGCATTTACGAAAGATTAGCCTAGGGAATGAAAAAAGGCGATAAGATCGTTCATTTACACTTTTGTATATATTGGAATAGCACTTTAGAAAACACTATGGTAAAATAAAGTGAAGAAAAATCGGAATTGACAGAGGTAATGAACTAGAGCGTGTCTGAAAAATCATTTCCGCAATCTGCAAGCCCCACTTTGCGGTATATTTTACCCTCATTCGGTTGCCGTAGCCCGCTACGCCGCCCTTATTCGGATAAAATCTCCCACAAACTGGGACTCGCAGCTCACGAAAAGCCTTTTTCAGACACGCTCTAGGTCTTAACGAAGAGGAGAAATAGTTAACAAAGAGAGGTGCATATGCTATGCCAGGTATACTCGTGGTTGAAGATGATGAAAATTTAAATCGTGGAATTACATTCTCACTGAAAAAATCCGGATATGAGGTTTTTTCGGCAGAATCAGTGAAAAAAGCGAAAAGAATTGCAAGTGATAATAATGTGGATGTTACCATTTGTGATGTGAATCTTCCGGATGGGAATGGACTGGAATTTGTAAGGTGGATGAGATGCAATTATAATACATACATTATTTGCCTTACAGCACTAGACCAGGAGATGGATCAGGTTATGGGATATGAAGCAGGGGCAGATGATTATATTACAAAGCCGTTTAGTCTTTCGGTACTTCTTTTGAAAATAGAAGCACATTTCCGTCGCAGACAGGAGAAAACGGAAGCAGGAAAGATGATTTCGGGAGATATCGTATTTATCGCAGGAGAAATGAAAGTCCTGATAAAGAGTCGTGAAATCAGTCTGACAAAAACGGAGTTGAAAATGCTGACTTTTTTTCTTCAGAATCCGAAAAAGATTCTTTCAAAAACACAAATATTGGAAAATGTGTTTGATCTGGAAGGGGATTTTGTGGATGAAAATACAATCGCTGTCAATATCAGAAGACTCCGTGAGAAAATCGAAGACAATCCGGCTACACCGGTCTATATAAAGAATATCAGAGGTCTTGGGTATATATGGAATCAGGAGGTAAGGCAGTGACAAAGAGATATCGCAAGAAGATCACAGTAGTGCTCTCCTTGGTAGTGCCTGTCATAGTATTGTTTGCAATATTAAATTGCTTTACCACGTATGTGTTTTATGAAGATTATAAATATAAAATGAATCTTATGACAGAGATTGCTGCAAAGGAAGAATTTTCCGGGCTGGATGCTGTTTCGGAATTGCTTAAGGATAAGGATATTGAAACCAACGAACAGGGAAGGCGATTATTGGAGCAATATGGATACTGGGGAAATAAAGGGAATGCATTTTATATGCAATTCCGGCATCAGATTATGGTGACCGGTGCTGTAAGCACTGTGATATGCGTGCTTCTTTTGACTTTTTTACTTTATTGGAAGAAAAAAGAAGATGCGTGTCATCAGAAAATTTTAGATCAGTTGGAAGAAATTCTGATCAGATTCCGTGAAAATAAATTTGATGCTTTACTGAAAACGGAAAATCCAGCAGAACTGGAAAAATTGAATGACCAGCTTGAAGCAATCGGACATCATATTCAGTTGCTAAAGGAAGAAGCACGGGAAGAAAAAGAGAGCACGAAAGAAATGGTTTCTGATATCTCTCACCAGTTAAAGACACCGGTTGCAGCTTTGGATACATGTTTTAGTGTGCTGATGCAGAATGACTTAAGTGCCACAGAACAGGAGGAGTTTCGTATCCGTTGTCGGAGTGCTCTGGACGGACTGGAGACATTATTGCAGTCGCTTCTTGAAATATCCAAGATGGAAACTGGACTGATTCAGATTAATAAGAAAAAACTTCCGCTTATGGATACTGTCATATCTGCTGTGAACTGTACTTATCCAAAAGCGGATGAGAAAGAAATTGAATTCGTTTTTGACTATGCAAAAGAGCTGGAAACATGCATGGTTATGCAGGATAAAAGATGGCTTGGTGAAGCTGTGATCAACGTTCTGGATAATGCAATCAAGTACAGTCCGGATGGTTCAAAAATATTTATCCGGTTACAAAAAAGAAACGATCTTGTAAGAATGGAAATTGAGGATCAGGGAATTGGTATTCCGCAGAATGAGTATCACAAAATTTTTCAACGATTTTACAGAGGAAGTTCCAGGAAGGTCATGGAAAAGAGTGGTACAGGAATCGGACTTTTTCTATCGAGAGAAATTATCGAAAAACACGGAGGTACAATCATGGTAACCTCCGGCAAAAAGAAAAAAGGAAGCACGTTTGTGATTCAATTACCATATGTTGGTTAAATTTTAAGTGGGCAGAAATCTTACAATTCTGTAAGACTTCTGCTCGTTTTTTGAAAGTGAAATGAAAGATTATCCTGATACAATTTGGATGTAGGTTGAAAAATGACCAATTATATAAACAGGCAAAGAAAGTGTGCTGAAAAGGTACGTTTTACAGAATTGAAAAGGAGGTAACACATGAGTGTGATATTAGAAACCAAGCAGCTTTGTAAATTTTATGGCGCGGGTGAGAATCAGGTCAAAGCGGTCAATCAGGTGGACATTCAGATTGAGCAGGGAGAATTTGTCGCAATTGTCGGAAAGTCAGGTTCCGGTAAAAGTACATTACTTCATATGCTTGGAGGGCTAGACACCCCGACAAAAGGCAGTGTTACTTTAGCCGGGAAAGATTTATACAGGATGAAGGAAGATGCCCTTGCTGTTTTCCGCAGAAGAAAAATCGGATTTGTTTTTCAGGCATTTAATCTGGTTTCATCCGTTAATGTCTGGGAAAATATTGTACTGCCACTGGGGCTGGATGGAAGAAAAGTGGATGAAGCGTATGTAAATGATATTATTGCAACTCTGGGGATTGAAAACCGGATTTATAATCTGCCAAATCAGTTATCCGGAGGACAGCAGCAGAGAGTAGCAATTGCAAGAGCACTGGTGAATCGTCCGGAAATTATATTTGCAGATGAGCCGACAGGAAATCTTGATTCTAAGACCAGTGATGAGGTAATCGCTCTGCTTAAGATGACAGCAAAAAAATATGGACAGACAATTGTAATGATTACCCATGATGACGAAATTGCACAGGTCGCTGACCGTATTCTGGTGATTGAGGACGGACAGGTGGTGGATTTCAGATGAAGACAATAAGCAGGATTGCATATAACAATGACAAAAGGAACAGGACAAGAAGTATACTGATCATGATGGCAATCTGTCTGACCACGATGCTGCTTGTTATCATCAGTACTGTGGGAAATGGGGTAATTCATTTACAGAAAAGTCAGGCGGCAGGATCATATGGAAGCAATTATGGTCTGTTTGTTTCCGCAGACGGATCGCAGTTAAAAGAAGTAAACCGCCGTGCGGAAATAGACGCTACAGGCACTATGTGCACCGAAGGTATCATAAAAGGCAATGAAAAAGGCGGGTTTGTCTGCATGGATGAGACTGCAAGAAAAATGCTTCCTTATAATAAAGAATATGAGTTGAAGGAAGGAAAGTATCCGGAAAAAATGCAGGAAATTGCCGCAGGAAGAGCATTTTTTCGTGCAATGGGGTATGGTGATGTAAAGATCGGAGATACGGTTACACTGGATTACCGCGCAGGGATGCAGTCAGAATATAAGCCGGAAGAATTTGTTGTCAGTGGAATCCTATATGACCGGGATGAGTATACCATCGAGGCATCTTATGTTGCTTTCGGGTCACAGGAGTTTTATGATGAGCACGTCGCAGAGAATGACAGACAGTATAATATTTATTTTACTTTAAATGATTCTGCAAATGTATCTATGAATAATATTGATTCGGTTATAAAGCAGATTGCAGCAGCTTGTGGGATCGAAGAAAAAAACGTTATAGTCAATGATCTCTATTTGCAATGGGTCTTGCAGCCGAGTTATGAAACGATTGCGGTATGCGGGGTTTTGATTCTTGCAATTGTACTTTTCTCTGTTGTGGTCATTTATAATATTTTTCAGGTTGGTATTGCCAACAAGATACAGGAGTATGGAAAAATCAAGGCTCTGGGAGCGACAAAAAAGCAGATGAAACAACTGATCTTCAGAGAGGGTATGTTTTTGACAATTTCCTCAATACCGGTTGGATTGCTTCTTGGTTTTCTGATTGCAAAATGCGGTTTTAACTGGCTGGTAGAACAGGGAAACCTTGTATCAACCGGAACTGGCTCTATGGGAGTCCAAAATCAGCAGATGCCACTGTTTTCCCTGCCTGTTATGCTTCTCTGTATTTTCGTGTCATTTTTTACCGTTGCTTTGGCGCTGCGTAAACCAATGAAAATTGTTTCACGGATTTCACCTATCGAAGCAACACGGTATTTAGAAAATACAGAAACACACAAAAAAGGAAAACGAAATGGCAGAAAAAATGTCACCGTGTTTTCTATGGCAATGGCAAATATAACGGGTAATCCAAAAAGAACCATTGGTACCATCCTCACACTGGGGCTTTCCTGCGCATTGTTTGTGATTATCTCTAATTATGTAGGAAATATTGATACGGAGCATGAAGCACGTCTTTCCGTTAATCATGGACAATTTGAACTGCAGCTTGACTATTCTGTTGAGTACGATGAAAGATATACGGAGAATAATCTGGATACGATTCTGACGGATAATCCATTGAATGATTCAATGATTGAAGAAATCAAAAGCATTCCGGGAGTGACAGATGTCATGACGAGAGAGATTGTCTCTGTAAATCTGAACGGAACAAGATTTCCGGCTGATATTGTGAGTAAAAATGATTTTGATTTTATGCGCCAAGATGGGGATATTGGTTCTATGGACTATGATAAGGCGGTAAAGAATGGTGATATTTTCTTTGGCTGGTCGGCGTGGATGGAACAAGATGGATATGCTCCAGATGAAGCAATTGCATTTGACTTTGAGAACGGAAGTGGAACCTATACCTATCAGGGAAAGATTGCAGGATCCTTTGTAAGCGCGGACACTTATCTTGTCATTCCGGAAGGAGTATACCGTTCCATGAATCCGAGGGGAACAGCCTATGGCTATCTGTGGGTGGACTGTGATAAAAAAGATGTGGCATCTGTGGAACAGAGGCTGAATACTTTGATTTCTAATACTTCGCATATAAAAATGGATACCTATCATGCACAGTTACAATCTGCAGAATTCACAGCTCACATGATGAAGCTTGGCTGTTATCTGTTTATGGCGGTTGTAGGACTCATCGGTTTTATGAATATGGCAAACACCATGATCATGAATATTACGACAAAAAAGCAGGAATATGGTGTATTACAGGCTGTGGGTATGACAAATAAACAATTAAATTTATGCCTGCAGTTACAGGGACTGATTTTTACGGTTGGTACCATATGCGTAGCTTTGCTCATTGGTCTGCCGCTCGGTTATGCACTTTTTTCCTATGCAAAACATAATGGAATATTTGGAATGAATATCTATCATGTTCCAATCGTACCAATTTTTATTATGATTTTTTTGGTCGGTCTGTTGCAGATTGTACTTTCCTGCGTTTTAAGCAGTAATCTGAAAAAGGAAACGCTGGTTGAAAGAATAAGGTATCAGGGATAGCAAGTAAATAGAAAATGCATAGCGCTTGTCACCAATATGGTTCAAAAGGGATAAAAATGTATGGACCAATATATAATTGATATGCTAAAAGATCATGTACAAAGAGTAATCGAATATCGCACTGAAATGTCGAGATAGACAATTTATATATTTGCATAAAAAATAGCAATTTGTCTGCATACACATGCTTGTGTTATATATACACCATCAAGTGCGTAAAGCACTAAGCGATGGGTAAAGAGGCTGCCGATGGAAATTATGGAGCATGTGGTGTATGGAATTGCGGCAGAGGAAATTGCGTCACTGATCGCGGATTAGGAACGTTAACTCAAATAAAAATCCTAGAAGCTTAGGCTTCTGGGATTTTTTATTCTATAGAAATGTGTCTCAAAACCATAAAAAAACATTGCTTCATCTTCATATGCAGAATAAAATTATTTTATAAGCAACATATTCAAGTCGAGCAGCCGCGAGACTTGGCGTGTGATTATGGTCAGCGTAAGCTGACATATTTTTTACAGACTAGGAGGACATGCGCGTGGAAAGAATTGAACCGGCAATTGTGCCACAGAGAAGACTGATCAAAGGAAAGGTATTCTTGTGGGAAAGTGCCAAAGACTGGCATGATATATGGGATCGAGAGGACGAATAATGGATACCCCGCTCTTGGTGAGAGCCTTTTTTAACTATAACGCAAGAAGAAGCAGACGAAAAGGAGAAATATTTACAAATATACGAGGAGGAAGAGTATGAAAAAACGAATACTATCAGTACTGTTATCGGTGGTTGTGGCAACGACCATTTCTTCCGCAGTTCCATTAAGTGTGAAGGCGGAAACAACTGTAGATCAATCTGCAGAACAATCGGCAAATACGACATACGGCAGTAATACAAATCCCGGAAAAGTCGATGCAAATGATATCAAAGAATGGAGAGACAAGGCGAATGAAAATGATGTATTACCAGGTTGGTATCATTTCAAAGGAGCAGATACAAACTGGCATAGGATAGAATTCTGGCCAGATAAAGAATATACAATGAAGGATTATGAATCAGACAAGATTCTTATGACCTTTGAATTTTGGAAAAAATCGGGCAATTCTTATGAAAAGATAAAAGAGATGGATCTTAATAAGGGCTACAAGCAATTCAATTTTCATATGGATAAAGATACCGACTATTATGTTTATTTAGGCGGCGTAGATGACTGTTGTGGAAACTTTGAAATTAGAAGCCAAGGAAATATATATGATACATGGGAAGGAATAGAGATACCTTCGAATGCACAGCAACTTAGTAATTCACAAAGCAAACATGTAGATGTATCTTCTTCGGAAGATATTCACTGGTTTAAATTTCAGGTACCGGAAAAAGGACGTTATAAGATTACCTATAAAGATACAAAAAACACGGCACGGTTGGATTTATTGAATGTATCCGAGAATCGTCTGGAATATCTGTCAGGACGCGAGGTTGTGCGAGATGGAGTTTCTTATTATGATTTAAAAGAGGGAGCTGTATGTTATATTGCCTGTACAAGTTTTGAAGGAGCAACGTCATACAATGTTTCCATAAAGAAAATCAGTCAGACCCGTACCTATCTCAACAAAGAACATACTTTTGCGATACGGAAGCAAACAAAGGCTTCAACGATTGCAAATGCACAAGCCCAGACAAGTATTGAATATTTGAATAAAATTTATTCACCCAATCCATCATTTTCAACACGCATTGATCATGTGGATCAGAATGATATTGCAGCATTTAAAAAGATGGCAGGTATCATTACCAAAGGATGTACTACCGACAAACAGAAAGTAGATGCCATTGCAAAATGGGTAAAAAATAATATTACTTATGATACCAATACAAGTTCTTATTCTACCGCAGTCTTTAAGAATCGAAGAGGAGACTGTCAGGGAATGTCTTCGTTGATCGCAGATTTTTGCCGTGCATTAGGAATGCCTGCAGCATATGCATCTGGATGGAAAGCTGATCTTACAAAATGGACGATCGATGATCTGTATCATTCTTATGACCGCCACAAGTTTGCCGGGCATGGATGGGATATGATTTATTTCGATGGAAAATGGCATATGTATGATGTTTTATTTGATAACTATGATATGACAGATGCCAAAAAGATGGCAGACTTAGGATATTATTTTTGCTGGGTGGAAGGAATATCAATTGTGGGAAATGGTGTAGATCCAGCTTTGATTGGAATGGACGATTCGCTTGGAAGAACCATCACAGCCGCATACTATAAGGGAGATATTGTTACGCTTGACGGCGGCCTTTTATGCAATCGTGGAAATGATTATAGCGTAGATCAGGATGGAGAAGTATGCAGCTCAACATATGAAGAGGCTACAGTTGGGCTTTGCTCTATTTGGATGGAAGATTTATATTTTCCAACACTTGCATCGTTCCAGCAATATTATCCGTATAGTGATAGGTTAGGTAGGCATGATGGATTTAAGTATGAAGATGGAAGAAAAAATCCAGAAAGTGGTTATAATTATGTTGATGGATGGGTAAGCTACGGCAATGGTAAGTATTTTGCAGATCCTGATAGTGTTTTAAGAAATATGGATATCGGAACCATTGGCGGGAAAACATATTATTTTGATCAAAATGGTAAGAAACAGACTTTAAATATGAAAACAGATCAATATTATATGTACAAAGGACAACTTTACGTAAAAACAGGAGTAAGTGGAAGAATTGTCACTACGGATATTGCAGGATCATATTTAGACAACCCCAAATATGAGATTGTATATGAATATGTGCAGGCCTTTGATGAAAAAGGGGATACGGTAGATGGAAAGACTCTGCTTAAGATTGATAGTGATAAGCATACAGTTACAACTTTGAAACCAGGGTATGTATGGTATACAATTGCTGTTCGCGAAAAAGGTGAAGAGGGCTGGATAACAACTGGTGATTCTATTATGTTTAATATTACAAATAAAGATAAGCCAGCATACAGCTATAAAGATTCAAAGGTTTCATCCGATGAACACCCAAAACCAAATGTGACACCAAATACAGCATCAACAATCAAAGCAGTATCTCTATCCAAAACATCTTATACTTACGATGGAAAAGTGAAAAATCCAACGATCAAAGTATACAATACAGAAGGCAAACAGATTTCTTCCAAATATTACACAGTAAAGAAGTCATCTGGCCGTAAAAATGTTGGTAAATACAAATATACAATAACATTTAAAAATGGATACAAAGGGAAAAAGATAGTTTACTTCACGATCAATCCAAAATCAGCAAAACTGACCTCATTCAAAAGAGGATTAAATGGATTTACAGCAAAATGGGGAAAAGTAGCTACGCAAGCTTCTGGATATCAGATTCGATACAGCATGAAATCTTCCATGGCTGGATCAAAAGTAGTGACAGTTAAAAACTACAAGACGACATCCAAAAAGATCACACATCTTAAGAAAAATAAGAAATATTATGTTCAGATCCGTACATATAAAACAGTGTCCAAAGTAAAATATTATTCTGGATGGAGTGGCAAGAAAACGGTTGTGACAAAATAAAAAACAATCTTCTTGTGTTTGTATGTCACGAGTTATATACTTAGAGTATCAAAGCTTATGAGGAGGATATGCCATGAGAAAGATGATGAAAAGGGCAGGTGCGGTAGTGCTTTCGCTTGCTGTAGCAATGTCGATGTTATTTTCGTTAGCTGCATTGCCACAGATGAAAGTATCTGCTGCCGAAGAGATGAGTCGGTTGAAGAAGTGGTCGTTGGTTGCAGCAATGCTTGGCGAGGACGCTTATTTCACGGAAAAACCAACAGATGAAACAGCTGCAAAATATACTGCTGCAGAATATTTCTGGGATGGCGAGGAAAAGGTTCTCGCATCAGATTTTTGCAGTCAGGTAAAGAATACTTTTGCAGGAGCGACAGATTTTGACGAATCGAAATTGGCAAATATCGGAGAAAATGATTTCTTCTCCTATGACAGTGCTACGCGGGAAGTGACAATCAAATGGGCACCTAGTGGGGATTCATTACAGTGCATTGAGCTTGGGCAATCAAAAGACGGAAACGATGACTATGGTGTCTGGGTTGATCCTAAAAAGCCAAATCTCAAACCATACTATACAATATTAGAGTTTAATGATGACGGTGATGACGGTGCAATTGTATCCTATAAGAAACTCTCAGATGAGGCAGTACAATTTACATTTGATGTTGGTTTGGAAAATGAAGATGGAGAAGTGACAAATAGCCTCACAACAGAAACTAACAAGGTGTTCATTCCGAAGAATTGTACAGCAAAGTTCAGCTACTGGATCACGATCAAAGCAGATGCAAGTAAGATGCCGGTAGAATTCACAAGTGATGGTGTGTTGGGAGATATTTTCGCACTGGATCTTACAAGTGCTTCGCCAAAGATTGTAAGCACAGAGGATGACAGACTTTCAACAGAAAAAACAGGTTCTATCCAAATTACTTATGAGGTTACATCTCCGGAAACAGGAGTTACATTGTTCAAACAGACGTTACCATGTACTTGTTTTGAACTGTCGGTAGAAGGATGTGATTCGCCGTACGGGTGGATTAACATGCTTCCGGAAGAAAGTATGACGCTGAAAGCCAATATTAAAGGATACGACAGTAAGAAAGTTACATATATGTGGAATTCAATGGCATATAATATTGCGGAGGGTGGATCTACTTGTACGGTAAAAGCACCATCTTCTCTTGGCGAAGGTACAGTAGATATCTCTCCATGTTTTGACGGAGAACCTGTGGAATATTCATACGAGCAAGCTGTGAATGTTAGAAACTGCAAATTAGCTGTTTCTATCAATGATATGAAGACATTTAAGAAAGCAACAGAACCATTAAAGGTAGGAGAAACTTATTGGCTTAACTTGGGTGGTGCAGACTGGGGCTGGAACTATAAGAATGGATCTCATACATTCTATAAGATCAAGCTTTCACAAAACGGTAAAACACTTAACATTGATGACAATGAAAAGGGTTTGAAATCAGATTTTGCCAATATTGGTATTGGTGCCGGCGGAGGTGTACCAAACCGTATTCTGACTCCAAAGAAAGCGGGAACATTGACAATCACCGGAACGATTTACCGCAATGGAAAAGCTTTCAAAACTGTGACAAAAAAGGTTAATATCACAAACAAAGTTTCAGTTAAGATGACAACTCTTTCCAGCGTGAAAAATGTAAAAGGCAAAAAGATGCTGGTAAAATGGAAAAAGAATACATCCGGAAATGGTTACCAGATCCAGTATTCTACAAGCAGTAAATTTGCCAAAGGAAATAAGACAAAGACAATCAGTAAAAATAGTACAACAAGCTGTACGATCAGTAAGCTGAGCAAAAACAAGACATACTATGTACGTATCCGCACTTGTAAGAAAGTTGCGAAAAAGACATACTACTCTGGATGGAGTACTGTAAAAAAAGTAAAGATTACAAAGTAAAAGAATGAGATGCGAAAAGGATTTCCAGGAGGTTTCTGGAAATCCTTTTTTGCATATGTGCGCCTAGCGGCGCACGTTTCTAACGGGTTAAAGTCCCGAATCCACCCGGTAGTGAGAAGGATATAGCCGACTAACTCATGGACAAATCTCTGGTCTGACGAACAGAAATCTCATATGAGGTTATGCATGGGGGTACCACTGCTTGACATTAATGCGTGAAGTAACATAGTCTATTTAACATGATATATTATGCATTTTGCAAAATGCAAATAAAAGATGAAAACGGAAGGTAGTCAAGGGAGAAAAGGTAGTACTGGTAGAGAAAGGCGCGACCAAGCGAAGCGGGGGTGGCGCGGTTATAACAATTGCGAGTGCATTATTGTTGGTATTATAAATGAAAAATAAATGACAGGAAGAGGTGTCAGATGGTTCTGGCATCTTTTTTTATTGCTAGTGATTGTGTTATACTGGACTTGTTTAACTGGAGATAGAACTTAAACTATAAAATAAAGTATAAAACGAAGGAACAGTCATATGAGTGAATATATAACGACTTATACAGGAATACATTTTAAACCGACAGAACCGGAACCGGAGCTAATCCGGGTGGAAGACATTGCGCATGCGCTCTCGATGATTTGCCGGGGAAATGGACATGTGCATACATTCTGGTCGGTGGCAGAACATTGCATCTGTTGTGCGAAGGAAGCGGCAGCCAGAGGTTTGCCGGACCGCATGGTGCTTGCGTGCCTGCTTCATGACGCCAGCGAGTGTTATATGTCGGATGTCCCGACACCTTTTAAGAAGCAGCTCCCGGAGTACGAGGAGCGCGAAGAACGTCTGCTTCGCATGATTTATGAGAAATTTCTTGGCTCGGCATTGACGGAAGAAGAACAGGAGCAGTTAGATAAAATTGATCATGCTCTGGGCTTATATGATCTGGAAGTGCTGCTGAAAGAAAAACAGCAGGAGGGGAAGCCGGAGCTTCGCATTGAGCTGGATTATACGGTGTGTTCGTTTGATGTGGCGGAGGCAGAGTATTTGCAGATTTTCAGGAAGTATTATGAAAATCTACAGAGAGACAAAGGAATATCATGAGTATAGAAAATAAACAGGATGAATTCTAAAGGAGATATACTATGAACGCAAAACGAGTGATTGCACTTATTGCAGCACTGGCAATACCGGTGCTATATATCATCACAATAATATTATTTATAATAGGAAACGATTATGCCAATCTGTTTCTGGCGGTGTCACTGGGAGGAACATTTTTCCTGACACCGGTCATTTTTCTGCTGACGAGAGTGCCAAAAGATATCGGAGAAGTGAGCGGAAACATTGCAGATATGTTAAAGAAAGATAAGGAAGAGTAACGATGAGTGATTTTACACATTTTAACAAGCAGGGTGAAGCCGTTATGGTGGATGTTAGCGAGAAGAAAGATACAGTAAGGGAGGCAACAGCGTCCGGACGGATACGGATGTCAGAAGAGTGTTACCTGAAAGTAAAAAATGATGATATGAAAAAGGGAGATGTGCTTGGTGTCGCGCGTATTGCCGGAATCATGGGCGCTAAGAAGACTTCCGAGCTGATTCCGCTTTGTCACATATTAAACTTAAGTAAACTGGAAGTGGAATTTATCTTCAATGACAATACTTTTGAAATTGAGACAAGGTGCACAGCGAAGACAACCGGGAAGACCGGTGTGGAAATGGAAGCGCTGACTGGGGTAAATGTCGCTTTGCTTACGATTTATGATATGTGTAAGGCAGTGGATAAGGGAATGGAAATAAATGAAGTACATTTGCTGCGCAAATCCGGCGGCAAAAGTGGAGTGTGGGAGAGACAATGATTGAGATAAACATACAGAAAACATTGGGCAGATTTCATCTGGATATGCATGTGAAAAGTAATAGCAAAAGAATCGGTATCCTCGGCGCAAGTGGCTGTGGGAAAAGTATGACATTAAAGTGTATTGCGGGGATAGAGACACCGGATCAGGGGCAGATCGTACTGGAAGAGCGGATTTTGTATGACAACACTCAGAAGATTAACATCAAACCGCAGAAGAGAAAGATTGGTTATCTTTTTCAGAATTATGCGCTGTTTCCGACGATGTCTGTGCGGAAAAATATTATGGCAGGACTTCGATGCAGCCAGGAAGAGCAGGAAAAAATTGCGGATCAGATGATCGAGAAATTCCAGCTGACCGGATTGGGAAACAGACTTCCGGGGGAACTGTCCGGCGGGCAGCAGCAGCGAGTGGCGCTGGCAAGAATTATGGCATATGAACCGGATGCGATTTTGCTGGATGAGCCATTTTCAGCGCTGGATGAATTTCTGAAAGATAAATTGCAGCAGGAACTGATGGAAATGCTGGAAGATTATCCGGGTACGGTTATTTTAGTGTCTCACAGCAGGGATGAGATTTATCGTTTCAGTGAAGAACTTGTCATTATGGACAAGGGAAAAGTGGTATGCGCCGGAAAGACAGAAGAGATTTTTGCATACCCGGAGTGGAAAGAAGCAGCGAGATTGACCGGGTGTAAAAATATCACGAAAGTAATCCGTGAAGATGCCCATCATTTACAGGTGCCGGCATGGGAAATCTGTCTTGCACTGAAGCAGGAGATATCGGAAGAAATCCAGTACATAGGAATCCGCGCACATGATTTTGTGCCGGTGTGGGATGAGATTTCAGATGAAGGAAAGCGGAATCAGGAGAAAGCGAATGAAAATTTGAATAACAACCGGATCCCGGTGAAAATTGAAAGTGTAGCAAAACTTCCATTTGAGCACAGATTTTTTCTGCGGATATCCGAGAAATGCCGGGAAGAAAATGTAGAAACAGAAGCAAGCGAAAATGTGTGCTGGTTTGTGCAGCGCGACCAGTGGAAAATGCTGGAAGAGCGAGGTCTCCCGGCATGGCTTTATCTCCCGGAGGAGAAGATATTATTATTAAAATAAATATCAGAGTGTTGTAAGTACTTTCTGTTGATTGGCGTTGTATCAGGATTATGCGCCGGGACGCATGTGTGTCTGGCTTGAATCTGGTTTTATTTTATTGGGGAAGGCACTCTCCGACAAGTACACACAATTAAGTGGTGTAGTACCCTGGAGGAAACGATTGCGTGTTTATAGGGGAAATCGGAGTCTCTGAAATACAAAAAATTTAAGAAGGTGATGGAAAAACAGATGGGAATATTGGATAAAAGAATCGAATGTGTTATCATAAGCATGTAGCGAAAACTTCAAGGATTATGAATATTCGGAGAAGGATTACGTGAGTGCAAAGCACAGAGCGATTTGCATAATTGGATACAGGAAAAGCAAGGTTAAGTATATGAGTGTACAGGGAAATGCAAAGACGTAGCCGGCATGTCCGATAGAGACAACGCTGACATTGAATGGAGATAAATGGAAAGTGCTGATCTTGAGAGATTTGCTGACCGGGACGAAACGGTTCGGTGAATTGAAGAAATCAATTGGAAGTGTGTCGCAGAAAGTTGAGTATTCCCTGATGAAACTTGGATGGAGCCTGCAGCCGATCCTGGATGCCATGAAAGACTGGGGCGAAGACTATAAGAGCAGTCTGGAGAAAAAATACGAAAATCATAAAAAGATATGATTTGTCATTTGGAGGTTTTACAATGGAAGAAAAGTGTTACAGTAAAGTACCGGTATTTGAAAATGGAATGGCTCAGCCAGTATTTCCATTTACCGATGGGAAAAGCGGAGAAAAATACGATGCGAAGACATCTGATACAGTGAGATATTGTGTTTATGTTGAATCCGATTATGATATGGACGGAGACGGAAAAAGAGATCTTGTCAAAGCATTGATCCAAGTTCCGCGAAGTGCTGTAGAGGGAAATTATAAAGCACCTGCTTTATTCGAGGCGCGTCCGTACTGTGCCGGTGTGCAGGAAGACGGATATCAGCATATGAAAGATGTAGCGGAGAAGGAATACCGCAAATTTGATATGGAAGAGTTGAATCACAAGGCAGATCCGCGTGTACCGACGGGTTCTGTCAGTGCAATGGAACTGGCACTTAAAGCAGATCCGTCTGACTGGTATTACCCGGATAAAGGAAACAACAACAGTATGGTTTACGAGAATTTAGAGAATTTCAACTATTATCTTGTGCGTGGATTTGCAGTGATTGTCAGCGCAGGATTTGGTGCACTCGGCTCAGATGGATTTAATTTTGTCGGTTCAGATTTTGAAAGAGATGCTTTCAAATGTGTGGTAGAATGGCTGCACGGAGACCGCACTGCTTACGCAGACCGCACAGGAACAACCGAGACAAAGGCAGACTGGTGCAATGGAAAAGTTGCCATGACTGGAAGATCTTATGCAGGAACAATGCCATTTGCAGTGGCAACAACCGGTGTGGAAGGTCTTAAGACAATCGTTCCGGTTGCAGGAATCGCAGACTGGTACACACAGCAGAATATGCAGGGTGCACAGCGTTACTGGCCAAAAGAGATGTTAAATAGTTTTCTGGCTTACTACTGCTCCAGCCGCTATAATGACGAGACATTATCCGAAAAGCAGCTGGATGATATCGCCGCATTTCATCACGAATTAAGTTTGCAGCAGTTAAAATGTGGATTTGACTATGATCCGGAGTTCTGGGGAAGCGGAAATTATCGATTAAATGCAGATAAGATCAAATGCAGCGCTCTGATCGTACAGGGATTGAATGATGAGAATGTTTCAACGAAACAGTTTGAGATGATGTACCGTTCTTTCAAACAGGCAGGACAGACGGTGAAGACAATCGTGCATCAGGGACCACATATCACACCGACTATGCCGAATAAAAATTACGGTATTTTGCTCAATGGTCAATTCTATGATGACGTTGTAAATAAATGGATTTCTCATTATCTGTTTGATGTGGAAAATGATGCAGAAGAGATGCCGGAAGTTCTGGCACAGACGAACTATGATCAGAAGAAGTGGGAAACAGAAAAGTCATGGCTCGTAAGTGACAGCATGAAGCTTAACAGCGCTGAATCGGGAGAGGCAGTGATCGATACAGACTGGGAGAAAGCCGGAATCAGTGCAGAAAACTTCGATGACGTGATGGGTATTACATCTACCAACATGGGCAAACGTTATGTGACAGCACCATTTGAGAAAGCTGTTACAGTGCAGGGTACTGTGTGCCTGAAGATGAGAGCTGCATTAAAAGACGGAGATGCGGAATGCGATTTCCATCCGGAGAACAGAAATGATGCAGATACACTTACGATGAAGCTTGGAAACTCAAAAATTTCCGGTAAGATGGATGATGTGGAAGTTGCAGTTCTTCTCTGCGATGTGTGTGATGAGGAATTTGACAGCATTCAGACAGTTGATCCGGAGAGAAATATTGTTCCGGTAGAGGTCGTAAAAAAAGGCGGCATTGTAAATGGCGGAGATCTTCCGGCATTTGATGAAGCTGAATTTAAGACAGTACATAAAAAATACCGTGTGATCACAAGAGCATTTGCAGACCTGTGTAACCCGGAAGCAGGATACGAACCGGAGACAGCGCAGAACAGTATTGAACTTAAAAAGGGTGAATATCACGATTATAACATTTATCTGAATGCGACCAGATATACGGTGCAGCCGGGACATAGCCTTGCGATTGTAATTGCAACAGAAGATCCGGTAAACTGCCTGATCCATAAGACTTACAGTGTTGCAATCGATAATGCATCTGTGAAAGCGGAAGTACCTGTGACAAAAGCAGCAGAGGACAGAACATTAACTCTGAAATAGCAGAAGCGATTGTCTTAGATATGCTATGATGATGTGTTATAAGATGAGATGTAAATGAAAGAGATGCCAGGAAAGTAAGATAATGCTTTCCTGGTAAAAATCAAAGAATATTTTGGAGTTGAGAGTTGCATTTTCGACGGGAATTTGTTAGAATAATTAACCGTATGAAAAATAAATAAAGATTTTGGTATTAATTGGAAACGACACAAGTGTATGCTTGATTAACGAACAACACAAGTGTCTTTTTTGTACCCATTTTAAGAATTTATGAGAGAAAAGGAGAACAAACAATGCCAAAAACTTTATTTCAAAACATTTTTTTTACACTGATGATGTCATTTTTGATGGTCTACGTCATGGTCTGTTACAATATCGCACTGAACATGGGTGGAATGAGCAATGAAATTTTCCTGATGGCTTTTGGAGAAATGAAAATCATGTGGCCGGTTGCATTTTTACTGGAGTTCTTTGTAGTAGATAAGATGGCACATGCACTTGCGTTCCGTATTGTGACACCGAAGGACAGACAGATTGTAATCGTGCTTGCAATTTCTGCAATGATCGTATGCATTATGTGTCCGGTTATGAGTCTGATTGCGACAGTACTTTTCAAAAATGCAGGAGCAAATGTGCTTGCAACATGGTTTGAAACAACATTTTTTAATTTCCCGGTTGCATTATTCTGGCAGATTTTTTACTGCGGACCGTGTATTCGTTTTATTTTTGGAAAATTATTTCCGGAAAAGGAAAATGCATCAGATGCAGTAGGTGCGGAATCATAGAGAAATGTTATAATTAAGAAATACAACGGGGCTGTCGCGCTAGTAATCATTAAAGCGCCAGCCCCGTTTATTAATGTATGATTATATTATTTGCCAAGTGCGAGCTTACCCATTGCATCTGCCTGAAGGATGGCATCATACAGTTCAACCGGCTGTACGTCGCCGGCAAGATTGTGGATGGTTTCACCTGGTACACAGGCATTTTTGGCGATTGTTTCAACCTGTTCTGCAGTAGTAACTCCAATTTCTTCAAGTGTAACAGGAAGACCGACTTCCATACAGAAATTCTGTACTTCTTCAAATTCTTCTTTTGGAGCACCTTCCAGAATAAGCTGAACCAATGTTCCGAGTGCAACGCAGCAGCCGTGGTCGGCATGTGCGATTCCAAGAGAAGTTACACCATTGTAGAAAGAGTGTGCAGCGGCACAGTTTACATTATCAGCACCAACACCGGAAAGATATACATTTGCCTCTACAATATTCTCCAAAGCAGGAGTAACAGCATGTACTTTGCATGCTTCTACAGCCTGTTTACCATATTCACGAAGTGTGTCATAACACAATCTTGCAAGTGCTTGACCGGCTCTTGTGATTCCAGTACCCTCCAGACTGGCAGATTCAGTACGGATAGAAGCGCGACCTTCAAAATAAGTTCCGAGTGCATCGCCCATTCCTGCAATGAGGAATTTTACCGGCGCATTGGCGATGACCGTCGTATCAACCATGACTGCATCCGGGTTAGTAGGATAGAATAAATATTTATCAAAACTATGATCGTCGTTGTAAATAACGGAAAGTCCGGTACATGGTGCATCAGTTGCAGCAACTGTAGGAACAATAACGATATGTTTTCCTGAATAGTATGCAGTTGCTTTTGCTGTATCGACTGCACTTCCACCTCCGACAGCAACAACAGTGTCTATTTTGTCTTCTTTTACAATGTCTTGCATTTTGGCTATTTCACTTTTGCTGGAAATGCCGCCGAAAATTTCATAACGTCTGTAGTCGTCTAAATCTCCAAAACTCTGCTCGATTTTATCGTGGCAGGCTTTATATCCGCTCCGGGAACAGACAAATAACCATCTTTTTCCCATATAGCCCATTTCTTCCTGAAATTTCAAAAGTGCATCTCTGCCCTGTACATATTTGAGTGGTTCACGCATTGCTCTAAGTCTCTCCATCATGATCAGTTACCTCCTGAAATTATATATATCTTTTTGTTGTCGTCTATAGTATAGCACAATTTCAAAAAAGTGTGATAATTTTTTAACATATTAATTAAAAAAATAACGATAAGTTTAATGTGATAAAGTGTTAAATTTGGGACGGGGATTTTCTAGAAAATCCCCGTCCCAAATTTAGTTTTACTGCATCTCTTCTGTATAGATTGAATAGACTTCTTTCTGATTAATCAGTTCCTCCAGAGTTTCTTTATCCGTAACGGTTGCGTATCCATAGATGTGAAGTCCGTGTTTCTTCACATAGGATTTCGCCTGTGCAAGTATTCCGGCATTAAAAGTTCCGGTATTACCGGATTCGGACATCATCTGTACAAATTTTTCCTGATCGGTAAGGTAATTTAAAAGGCTCAGAAAATGCTGCTTCGCATATTTTCCTTTGTATAGATTTTTAATTGCACTATCTGCTTCATCAATCCAGCCATCTTTATTGATCTTACATCCCGGAAATAAATTAGGATATTTCTTATCATTCCATGCAATCGGGCTGAAAGAAGAAGGATTGCATACGAAACCGATATTTGAGGTATGGAGTGTATAGGATGGATCACCATCTAAAGAATCAAATGCATTTGTCTGCACACCGCACCATACTTCGTTGATCTTCTGCTTTTGAATATATTTTGCAAAAGAAGGATAATCCATAATATTTTCCAGAGATACATAAGCTAAGTACATTTTACGTGAATCCAGATCTTTGATGTAAGCTTTTGAATCTTCTTTGTTTCCACCGGCGCTTGTGGAAATAGATTCGCCTTCTTTCAAATCTGCAACTTTTTCCATGTATGCAACATTTTCAGAAGCAGAAGAGGTTTTTGACTTTGCATCTGCCTGATTCCAGAAAAATGAATTGCCGACTGGCGTTTTTAAAACATTGCTGTCATAGTAATGGATTTTTCCGCGTGTAATATAACCGGAGACATCTGTCATCGTTCCGGTCATGCTGAAAGTCTGTGGAATTGTAAAATTATAATCACCATATCCTTTTGATTCCACAGTGGCAGAAACTCTGCGCTTACCCGGAAGAAACAGTTCTGTGTAAGCTGCCATATCCCGGCTGAACTGTGTCTGGGTGGATTGACCGGCCTTGGCTTCTTTGGCAGGATTATAATAAAATCTGGAAACGACTGACGGCAGGCAAAATTGTATAAATAACACCAGTACAAGTGTGACTGCAAGCACAGCGAGTCCAAGTTTGCGGAAAGCACTTCGGATAGAGCGGTTGACGACTTTGACAAAATCGGTATCGTCTTTTTCCGTAAATACATCGCCTAATTCCGGAATTTCCTCTTTTTCATAAAGATAATCACCAATAGCTTCCTGACGCTCAATGTCCTGTTCTATTTTTTTCTGCTGTTCCAGCTCAAGTTCGCCGGCTTTATATAATTCAATTAATTCACGATAAGTCATCTTGTTTCCTCCTGATATGATATAAGATATTTTTTGAGCTCTTTTTTCGCACGATAGGCAAGCATTTTCACGCTGCCGGTAGTGAGCCGTAGCATGGCGGCAATTTCTTTCTGGGAAAAATCTCCAAAATATTGTAAAAGAATGACTTCTTTCTGCTGTCCTTTTAAATGGTGGATCGCTTCCCAAAGCTGTTTTGTCCCTTCTTTTTGTAAAATTTCTTCCAGAACATCCTTCTTGATAAAATATTCCGAAACAGGAGCTACATCTTCTGTATGGATTGCCTCCAGTGATGCAAGAGTTTTTGCTTTCTTATAATAATTGTAGTAAAGATTTCTCGCTACCATATAAAGCCAGGCACGCATATTGGTGTGAGAATCCTTCAGCGAAAGCCAGGCTTTTAAAAATGTATCCTGTAAAATATCGTCAGTTACAGTGCAGTTTGAACTGAGTGAATAGATGTAAAGATACAGTTCTCTGTAGTAGCGTTTATACAGTTGTTCCAGTAAATATTTGTTCAGATCCTCACCCCCTCACTTTCATACTTGAGATATCCGTAGCTTTCTTAACTATATAACAATTTTGCTTTAAAGAGGTAACGATTTTGTTTAATAATTTTTTCGGGTATCACTTTATGGTATAATAAGACTGAATTTTAGTCTAAAATATGGATAAAAAGTGACATTGAAGATAGAGGGGGATAAAATGGGAGGTTTTCACATGTTTCGGAAAAATGTGAGCGCAGGAAAGGTTAATTTTATTTTATTTATTATATTTGTATTTATTCTGGGTGGAAGTGTGGAATTGCAGATAAATATGAATAAAAAAAGTGCCAGAATGGCATGCGGTATGGTGCTGGATCAGGCGGAATCTGTAATTGATAAAAATGCCGGTGATGGAGCGGACATTACAGAATTTATTTCTAAAATGCCATTCACAGAGACAATGACAATTTACATATGGGAAGATGACGGGGCGAGTTTTCTTCCGCTTCCGAAGAAGGAAGGAGTCCGGTTAAAGAAGACAGATAAGATTGAAAAAGAATGGAATTATCTGGTTAGTGAGAAATATAAAAATTACAATCTTGCGGTGACATATCCGTTAAAGAAAGCCAATGTGAGCGTTCCGGGGACAACGGCGCTCCTAGGTCTGGCACTTATGGCGGCGCTTATCATTATCAATATTGTAATAGCGCAGGCATTTAAAGCACAGGAAAAGAGTAAAAGTGAACTGCAGGATACAAACAATATTCTGGAAACTGCAGGATTTGGAATATGGTATATCCGCCTAATGGAAGGAAAAAAGCCGCGGATGTATGCAAATCCGAAGATGAAAGAGGTACTTGGAATCGAGGGACAGTTTTTATCAGAGGAAGAAGTTTATGATTTCTGGTATTCCCGTATCCCGGAGAAAGCAGTACAATCTGTGCAGGACAGTGTGCAGGAAATGCTGGATGGAAATGTTTCAGAAAATACTTATCAATGGGAGCATCCGGATAAGGGCATGATCTATGTGCGTTGCGGTGGGGCATGTTATGAAAAAGGAGAAAAAGAACAGGTGTTAGGCGGTTATCACAGTGATGTTACGGCAATTGTCACAGAAGATGAGCGCAGGCAGAGAGAACTTCGGGAAGCCAAAGAAGCAGCAGAACGCGCAAATGTAGCAAAGACAAGCTTCCTGTCGCGCATGAGTCACGATATCAGGACTCCGTTAAATGGAATTATCGGGCTGATTCGTATTAATGAAAAACACGAAAATGATAAAGAACTGGTAAAAGAGAATTATAAGAAGATCATGATTTCAGCAAATCATCTGTTATCGCTGATCAATGACATTTTACAGATGAGCAAGCTGGAAAATGGAGAAGTGAACCTGATGCATGAAGCACTTGATCTTCATCAGCTTTCGCAGGATGTTCTGAATATGATTGATCTGCGTGCGTCCGAGGCAGGAATTACATTAGAATATGAACGGTCGATGGACGAAGTGAAATATCCATATGTATATGGAAGCGCTCTGCATCTTCGCCAGATTTTCCTGAACATATACAGTAATTCAATCAAATATAATACACTTGGTGGCAGAATTACGACGAAAATGCGCTGTGCCAGCATGGAAAATGGCATTGTAACATACCAGTGGACAATCTCTGACACGGGAATCGGAATGACTGAAGAATTTCTGGAGCATATATTTGAACCATTTGCACAGGAACATTCCGATGCGAGAAGTATTTACAAAGGAACGGGGCTTGGAATGGCGATCGTAAAATCACTTATTGATAAGATGAACGGAACGATTGAAGTTTCAAGCAGAGAAGGAGTCGGCAGTATATTTGTGATTACGCTTCCTTTTGAGCTGGCAGAGGAATCTGAGGTGAAAAAATCCGAAGAACTTCCGATTGATGGAACGATTGATGGGTTGTCATTGCTACTCGCTGAAGATAATGAATTAAATGCGGAAATTGCAGAATTACAATTGAAAGAAGCAGGAGCAGACGTTACAATTGTCAGAGATGGACAACAGGCGGTAGATTTATTCATAGAAAAACCGGAAGGAACATTTGATGCAATCCTAATGGATATTATGATGCCGGTAATGGACGGACTGTCTGCAACTCGTGTGATTCGTGTGTTAGACCGGGAAGATGCTAAGACGATTCCGATCATTGCGATGACAGCAAACGCATTTGCGGAAGATGCGAGAAGAAGTATGGAAGCGGGAATGAACGCACATCTCGCAAAGCCATTGGATATGAAAAAAGTTATATTAACCATTCAAAAATGTTGTGATAATAAAAAGTAGAGTGATGTTCGGATATAGGAAAAAGAAATATACAGAACGAAAAGGAAAGGCTTAGTATAGATACGGAAAAAAGAAAAGGAACAATTAATTATCAACAGCCTATTGACGAGATATATTAAACATGGCTGGATGTTTATTCCTGTTTTAATTTGAATATAAAGAGCATATAATTAGAAAAGAAAAATATTGACATTAACAGGAACTTTCTATATAATAATGAAATTGTGAAAGTGTCTTTATTTGTGCCTGAACAGGCAGAATAATGAATAAAAATAACAGATTTATGAATATGTATACCAAAGTTGCAAGTATAAAAGAAAAGGAGTAAAAGCATAATGGAAGCAAAGAAGAGATTACTTACTTATGCAGGATTGAAGGCGCTGGAAGACGAGCTTGAGAATCTGAAAGTTGTAAAACGTAAAGAAGTTGCCGGAAAAATCAAAGAGGCAAGAGAGCAGGGAGACCTGTCAGAGAATGCAGAGTATGATGCAGCAAAAGATGAGCAGAGAGACATAGAAGCAAGAATCGAAGAGTTGGAAGGCATTTTAAAGAATGCAGAAGTTGTTGTAGAAGATGAAGTAGATTATGATAAAATCAACGTTGGATGTACTGTAAAAGTATTTGATATTACATTTGATGAAGAGATGGAATTCAAGATTGTAGGTTCTACAGAGGCTAACAGTCTGGAAGGTAAGATTTCCAATGAGTCACCGGTAGGACATGCTCTGATCGGTAAGACAGTGAACGATGTCGTAGAAGTAGAGACACAGGCAGGAATTATGCAGTACCGTGTACTGGATATCAGCCGCTCAAACTAATTTAGAAGATGACAATCCAACCCCTCAGAGACTGAGGGGTTTAGTCGCATAAAAGGGAAGGAGAAAAGAATGGGAGAGCAGAAGAAGACACAGGAACCGGATTTAAATCAGTTAAAGAAAGTCCGCAGAGAGAAACTCGCCGATTTACAGGCTAATGGAAAGAATCCATTTGAGATTACAAAGTATGATGTGACATGTCACGCTGCTGATGTGAAAGACAATTATGAAGAGATGGAAGGAAAACACGTAACACTTGCGGGACGTATCATGCAGAAACGTGTTATGGGAAAAGCTTCTTTCTGTAACATTCTGGATCAGAGTGGAAACATTCAGTCTTATGTTGCAAGAGACAGCATTGGAGAAGAAGAATACAAAGACTTCAAGAAGATGGATATCGGAGATATCGTAGGACTGGAAGGTGAAGTCTTCAAAACAAAAACAGGAGAGATTTCTATTCATGCCTCTGCTGTAAAACTGTTATCTAAGAGTCTTCAGATCCTTCCGGAAAAATTCCATGGACTGACCAATACAGATACACGTTATCGTCAGAGATATGTGGATCTGATCATGAACCCGGAAGTACGTGACACATTTATCAAGAGATCCAGAATTATCGCATCTATCAGAAATTATCTGAATGGCCAGGGATTCCTTGAAGTTGAGACACCAATGCTGGTACAGAATGCCGGTGGTGCAGCAGCAAGACCGTTCGAGACACATTTCAATGCACTGAACGAAGACCTGAAACTTCGTATTTCTCTGGAGCTGTACTTAAAGAGACTGATTGTCGGTGGTATGGAGAGAGTTTATGAGATTGGACGTGTATTCCGTAATGAAGGTCTGGACACAAGACATAACCCGGAATTTACGCTGATGGAGTTATACCAGGCATATACAGATTACAATGGAATGATGGATCTGACAGAGAACCTGTATCGTCATGTTGCACAGGAAGTTCTCGGAACAACTAAGATTGTTTACAAAGGAATCGAGATCGACCTTGGTAAGCCGTTTGAAAGAATTACAATGATCGATGCTGTTAAGAAATATGCAGGTATCGACTGGAATGAAGTTGAGACAGAAGAAGATGCGAAGAAGTTAGCTGACGAGCATCATATCGAATACGAAGCAAGACATAAGAAAGGTGATATCTTAAGTCTCTTCTTTGAGGAGTATGCTGAGAAACACCTGTTACAGCCAACATTTGTTATGGATCATCCGATCGAGATTTCTCCACTTACAAAGAAGAAACCGGAAGACCCGAATTATGTAGAACGTTTTGAGTTCTTCATGAATGGATGGGAGATGGCAAATGCGTACTCTGAGTTAAATGATCCAATCGACCAGAGAGAGCGTTTCAAAGCACAGGAAGAACTGCTTGCACAGGGTGACGAGGAAGCAAACACAACAGATGAAGACTTCCTGAACGCACTGGAGATCGGTATGCCGCCTACAGGTGGTATCGGATTTGGTATCGATCGTATGTGTATGCTGCTTACAGGAGCAGAAGCAATCCGTGACGTATTATTGTTCCCGACAATGAAGAGTCTTGACTCTGACAAAAAAGCAGGAAAATCCGGAGCAGTAGAAGAAGCAACTGCAAACGACAACAACGGATTCTTCAAAGACAACGCGAAGATTGACTTCTCCAACGTAAAGGTTGAGCCTTTATTTGAAGAAGAGGTTGATTTCGATACATTCAGCAAATCTGATTTCCGTGCCGTAAAGGTTAAAGAGTGTGTAGCAGTTCCGAAGAGCAAGAAGCTCCTTCAGTTCACACTGGATGACGGAACAGGTACAGACCGCACGATCTTAAGCGGAATCCACTCTTACTATGAGCCGGAAGAATTAGTTGGTAAGACACTGATCGCAATCACCAACCTTCCGCCAAGAAAGATGATGGGAATCGAGTCTTGCGGTATGCTGCTTTCAGCAGTGAATAACCTGAAGGATTCAGAGGATGAAGAACTGCATCTTCTGATGGTTGATAACCATATTCCGGCAGGTGCTAAGCTGTACTAATCCAGAAAAAAGAGTTCGGTTTGGTAGTCATAGACGTCCAATCAGGAAAAGTGCTTCCACGGATTGACATGGAGCTACATGAAACGGCTTGGAGCTGTATAAGTTTAAATGGTGACGTACGGATTATAAGAGAATAGAATAAGGGGTTCTATGGATTCCTGACTGTTTATCTTATATGTCTAAAGAACAAAATATCGATTATTTTTGAGGAGCATTTTTCGAAAATATAGTGTTAAGCAAGGACACATCACTTTTGGTAGAAATACCATTTGGATGTGTCCTTTTTGTTTTTTAAGATATAACATCCTTTCACGTACCTGCCAAATAAAATGAGTATCTGGTAATATACAGATTTCTGGAAACAAGGAGGAAGCCATGAAAAAACGAAAAACACCTGACTTGGAAAAATATCTGGAAGGAAAGAAACGCAGATTTGTAAATTACACACAAGGAGCAAAGATTTATAAGATGTCCTACTGGCCTTTTGTCAGACTGGCGAAAAAAGCAGAAGCCAATTATCCGATTCGAAAGACAGCCATTGTGGATCTGAATATTCTGGATGATTTTTTAGAAGGCAATCCTGAGGTTGTATCAGAATTAAAGAAGAGAAGGAGGAAGCGTTATGGGAAATAACCGAAGCAAGGTTCCGGATTTGGAAAAGCTTGTCAAAGGAGGACGTAAGAAATTTGTCCGTTATGAAGAAGGTGCAATGCTTTATTCCATGGGGATCCATACATTTCAACAGTTAGCGAAAGATGCCAGAGCAGTATACCATGTCAAACGAATAGTGTTAGTTAATCTGGATCTTATTGATGAATATCTGGAAGCATTCCGTGATGAAGAATTTTGATGAAAGAACAGGAGGAACAACATATGTGTAAAGTGATATCCATTACAAACCAGAAAGGTGGAGTCGGCAAGACCACCACAACCGTAAATTTAGGAATTGGTCTGGCAAGAGAAGGCAAAAAAGTTTTATTGATCGATGCAGATCCACAGGGAAGTCTGACAGCAAGTCTTGGATATGTAGAGCCGGATGAACTGGGAGTTACTTTGGCAACCATCATGACAAAAGTGATCAACGAAGATGAAATATCAGAGGAAGACGGTATTCTGCATCATTAGGAAAATGTAGATCTGCTTCCGGCCAATATCGAATTGTCAACTTTGGAAGTGACGATGGGAAATGTAATGAGCCGGGAAATGATTATGAAGGAATACATCGATACGATACGATTCCGATACGATTATATTTTGATTGACTGCTTACCTAGTCTTGGAATGATGACAATCAATGCATTGGTATCTTCGGATTCTGTTTTAATACCAGTCCAGGCAGTCTATCTTCCAGTGAAGGGATTACAGCAGCTAATCAAAACAATTTCTATGGTGAAGAAAAGACTGAACCGGAAATTGACGATAGAAGGAATCCTTCTGACCATGGTAGATTTCAGAGCAAACTATGCGAAGGACATTGCGGCACTTGTGCAGGAAACTTATGGAAGCCAGATTGCGATCTTTAAAAATGTAATTCCAATGTCAGTAAAAGCGGCAGAGACAAGTGCAGAAGGAATCAGCATTTACACGCATTGTCCGAAAGGTAAAGTATCTATGGCATATATGAATCTGACACAGGAGGTTATGAATGATGAAAAATAGACCGGGTGAGAAAATTAAACTGGCAAGTCTTGATGAATTATTAGGTGTTGTTAATGAAGAATCAGCAATGGAGATCGAGATCAATAAGATTCATGTGTTCAAGAATCATCCATTTAAGGTTCTTGATGATGAGAAGATGCAGGATTTGATTGAAAGCGTAAAGCTTAGTGGTGTACTGACACCGGTACTGCTTCGAGTGGACAGTAATGATGAGTTAGTATAATCTATACTGATAGTTATAGAGACATACTAGAGGAGGTGATGTGATGAAGCTCGATACAATCGGCAAGAATATAAGAAAATTCCGCCTTGCAAAGAAATTACGACAGGAAGATTTAGCTGAGAGAACAAGTTTGACAGCAAATTATATTGGGATGGTTGAGCGTGGAGAGAAAATTCCGTCACTTGAAACTTTCATAAAGATATTAAATGCTTTGGGTGTGTCAGGCGATATGGTTCTTGTAGATGTTCTGGATACAGGATATACCGTTAAGAACTCCATGTTGAATGAAAAGCTTGAGAAACTTGCAACGAAAGATTGGAACAGAATTTATGAAGTCATAGATACGCTTGTGAAACAATCCAAACAGATAATTCCATAAAGCAATGAAGAAGTTTGTTCGGGTAAAGGCGTAATAGAAAAAGATGATATTCAACACATCAAGTATTTGATATGGACATGGCAAAAGGGAGCACTTGTGGCTCCCTTTTGTTGTGTCCAATTGTTTTGTAATACATTCATTTCAAAGAAAGAATCACCGAAATCTAAATATGATCGGAAGTCTATTCTTCGGGTAAAAACTGAATAATATCTTGAACTGAACAGTGAAGTATCTTACAGAGCGCATCAAGAGTATTTGTTGATACAGATTCACCAGCTTTCAATCTTCGAATCGTCGAACTGCTAATACCACCTTTAACTTGGAGTGTATACGTTGATGCACCATTTTTTTGCATTGTATTCCAAAGCGGCTCATAGGAAATCAATGAATATATGCCTCCTTTTGATATTGACATATATTCATTATTGCCTATAATGAAGTATGAGTGTGATAGGCAATATTGCCTATATGAAGAACAAAAAATAATGTCCCGTTTGGGACAAAGTTTTCGTGGAGTATCACACTCCACGAATTGTTTTAAATGCTATTCTACGACATCATATGCATCTATTTTACCTCTTCATGCTGTATTCGTCAATTCAAGAATTACTGCAAAACAGGAGAAAATGGCGAAAAACTAAACATTTCGGATAATCTATCGATTGGTTATTTGCTATAAACCGTCAAAATGGTAGTCAATGTAAAGGAGGTAATGGTTTTATGCCTAAAAAAGGAGAAAACATATATAAAAGAAAAGATGGCAGATGGGAAGGACGATATATAAAATCTCGAACAGAAGCAGGAAAAATAATATATGGGTATGTGTACGCAAAAACTTATCGTGAAACGAAAGAAAAACAAAAAGCAAAAATTGCGTCATACAATATCCAATTAACTAATAAAAATCCGCATATATTTTCTTGTCTTGCTTCAGAGTGGTTTGAAAGTATTAAATTGCATACCAAGACATCTACGCAAAATAAATATCATAACATGCTCATAAATTATATTCTTCCAGAATATGGTAATCAACCCGTTAATGCAATAACCTATGACTTCATAGAATCACATTGTAAATTTTTGTTGGAATCCGGTGGAAAAAAAGGTAATGGTTTATCTCCCAAAACGGTAAGTGATGTTTTGGCTATAATTCGAAATATTTCAAAATTTGCAATCAGGAAAGGAATTTATGTTGCATGTGATGCTAGTGCTGTACAGATAAGGCAAGATGTTAAACCTATGCGTGTTTTCAGCATAGCCGAACAAAATCAATTATGTAATCATATATTAGAAAATCCTGAACCTTGCAATATAGGAATTCTAGTATGTTTGTTTACAGGATTACGTGTTGGAGAAATCTGTGCTTTGCGTTGGGAGGACATTTCATATTCAGACCAATCAATATATATCCATCACACGTTACAAAGAATTCAAATTCATCAGGATCATGGAGCAAAGACAAAAGTTGTTGTGACTACGCCCAAAAGTACTTGTTCTATTAGAAAAATCCCATTACCTGATGAAATATCAAAAATCCTTGTTTTAAATCAAAAATCGTCATCAGGATATTTATTGACTAATGATAACTATAAATTTGTAGAACCGAGAACGATGCAAAATAAATTCAAAAAAATATTAAATGATGCAGGTATAGAAAATGCCAATTTTCATGCTTTGAGACATACTTTTGCCACAAGGTGCGTTGAATTGGGTTTTGATGTAAAAAGTCTTAGTGAAATTCTCGGACATGCTACCGTGAACATCACAATGAATCGTTATGTTCATCCTACTTATGAGCTAAAAATGAAAAATATGCAGAAACTTTCCGGGTTATTAGTCGTCAAATAAATTGTCAAGATACCGTCCAGTAGTGATTTTATCTATTGGATGGTATTTTTTCGTGGAGTGTGATACTCTACGAAAATTTTACTAGGAATCAATTAAATGGTAAATAAAAACAAAAATGAAAGAAGCAAATTATTATAGCTGTTATTGCTTTTGCAATATATACATGGAAAGGAAATGAGAGTTATGGAAAGTAAAGTTCAAGAATACCAAACATTGTATTCTAAATATGAAGAAGCACTTGAGTGTGTAGAGGAGTCCAAGGAGCCTGTAGAACAGTTGAAGACAGAAATTGAGCAACTGCGACAACGTCAACAGCAATATGATTATGCGGATGCCAATATTGTAATTCAATATATGGAATCACATATAGACAGTGCGATTAAAGAAAAAAAGCTTAATTTGCAAGCAGAAGTTAAAAAGCAAATGCAAGAAATCACGAATACAAGTGATAAGGCAAAGAAAAATTTTGAAAAGGTTATAAAATGGCTTAATCCCAAAGAGGTAGATAAAATCGTATCACAAAATGAGTTAGATTGTAGCCAAGGGATTGATACAGAGAAAGTTAAAAATAATTCGGAATTCGATATTTTTTATTTAGCTAACAAGTTTTTTGGGTTTATTTTTCGCTTTGATTTTTTGGCTTTTTTACCAAAAGTGCTGAGAGTGATTGCAGCAATAATCATATGGGGAATTATTTTGGTTCCTAAAATTGTTAATGGTGTATACAATAAAATTTCACTGAAGAATGGATTTTACACTCCATTAACAGTTGAAGAATATGAAAAAATGATACATATGAGCATAACAAGGGTGGTTCTTATAGTTGGAATAATTATTTTTCTTAACTTAGCAATTTATTGTGCAACAAAATATTTTGCTAAGAATTATATGCTGAAAAATAAATTGATTTATATGGCAGTTACAGACCCTCAAAAAATTGAGAAAGCATTATATGATTATAAGCTTTCAGAATTTATAAATGGAACAGTTAATAATTGGAAAAATGAAATAGAGTATATCAAGAAGAACGGTCTTCCGCTAGAACAGCAAGAGAATTCTGAAAAGGTGGAATATATAAGTTCGGGAATTGTCGAAGCACTCAAAAAGAATTATGACAAATTGAGTTCAGATATTGCTAAAAAAGAAGTGGAAATGGAGAAATGTATTAGTAAAGCCGACATGGCAATGAAAGGTACAGAAGATTTAATTGCTGAATTGAATTCTAAAGAAAAGGAAGTAATCGGATTAATTGGCGATAGTAATCATAATCATGGGGTACTTTCTCCTTATGTTGCCCTTGGATTTGCGAATGATGAAAAGTATGGTGTTAAAGAATTGGTATCTTTTAAACATAATTATAAGCCAATGCTTATTTGTTATGATGAGGAAACTGCAAAAAACAGTGAAAAGCTAAGAAAAGATATTGCGATTTTAATTGAGAAATTTATGACTGGATTTTTTGGAGAAAGTTCAATGGATATTATTGACATGTGGCTCGTGGATTTTGAGGGACTCCATTTTCCGGAAAGTAGAACTCGTGGAATGATGAAAGTCATAAGAACTCAGCGGGAATTACAAAACTTATACACTGATTTAAAAAATACTAGAGATCTTGTGAATTCATTGGCAGATGGAAAAATTGCAACAATCAATCCTGATAGGTTAAGAAAAAGAGAAAATCCAATTAAGTATAACATTGTTTTTTTTACTGGGGGAGATTTTGCTTCAATGGATAGAGAGATAGTTCAGTTATTTATCGAGGGCGAAAATTTCGGCTTTATCCCTATTTTATTTATGAAACAGACTATAGCACGTGATTTATTGTCAGAAGATAATAGTGCACGGGCATTCTCTAAGGTTATAAAAAAGATTAAAGAGTCAGAACAAATTTATGGATATGAAGGTATTATTAACGAATTTGAATATGAGTTAATAATATCCGATCAAAAGAAAAATTTGGAAGAAAAATTGTGTGTGAAAAAAGTTCTGGCGTTTAAAGAATTTGAAGATATTTTAAATTCAGAAGAAACTATTTCAGTTAAGAGCTCGTTATATGTTGATACTAATGATATTAGTGAAAAGTTGTATGAATATTTCACACAATATGATTTCGTCGAATTCTTTACTATAAATGGTAAAATACCAGATTTTGTTACAACGAATATTAAGAGATTATAATTTTAAGGAGAAGATAAGATGGGATTTAATTTTGCAGAAGAAGAAATTAATGAGATGTACAACCTGTATATAGTTTGTTTGGATGAAATTCATAAAGAAACGAAAAGAATTGCTGACACTTTAGCTGATTTCGCAAATGAACTTAAATATCAACCGGTGGTTAAATTATCTATTGAAGCAGTTAAATACTATAACGAAGCATTAAAACAAGATGAAATAAAAGCAATGGAGGATTGGGAAAACAGTGAATTAAGTTTTACTAAAGTAATGGAAGAAATGTCGGCAGGCGATAGTGCAAAAAATAGAAGTAAGCAGTTGGAAGCACAAATTGAAGAGGAGATACAGTCATGGAAAGGAATTGAAGACTCTTTAACTGAGATTGATACTAAAAATTGGAAATGTGATGCTTCAGATTTTGAAAATATAAAGCAAGAGATAAATCGTTTTATTGAAAAACTGGAGACAATGCAAAACCAATATGAAAATGATATGGAAAATCGAAAATCAGAGAATGAAATTTATGTTTCGATTGAGCCAGTAGTAATACAGTCTATTTCGATTGTAATTGCTGGATTTAGAGAAGGAATAAGCGGAAGTTTTGCTGAACTGGCACAAGAGTTTGAAAATAAATCTAATAAAGTAAAAGGATTGGGGGCAGCAACAGCCCAGACAACGACAGCAAAAGCACAGTCTTTTGTAAGCAGTGGTGCTTCAGCACTTAAAGCAAAAGTAAAACAAATTTTAGATTGATTTTGGAGGAAGTTATGCCAGAGGATATGTTGACTTTAGACGACCTTGCGAAATTGAAAAAGCAAAGAGAAAAAGAAAAAAGCAAGCTCCCATATAAAGATTACTTAGATAATCTTAAGACATTAATTTATGAAAAGAATCCTAAAATATATGATTCTATAAAAAAGCCAGAATCACATAATGAGCAATTTATTTGCATTAAAGAACCGCTAGAATTTATAAATTTATTTAATAGGTGTAATGGGCAAGATGAATGTAAAAGTTTATTTCAAGAATTATTAGCTATAAAAGATCCTAGAGTGGTTGAACAGGTTATTGAGGAATGTGAAGATACACAAGGATTATGGTTTAATACAACTCAAAATGGTATTAATCTTCGACCTGGATTAAAAGACGAAGAATGGTCTAGCCCAACAACGATAACATTGGGGGATGATGCGGTGCATTCGTTGGTTGCAGGACGTACTGGCTCTGGTAAGTCAGTGTTTTTGAATAGCATAATATTTTCTTTACTGGCTGAATATTCTCCGTGGGAGTTAGATTTGTATTTAGCGGATTTTAAAAAAGTTGAGTTTAGTAGATATTTGTCGAAGTGTAATGTTCCACATATTAAAGCTGTAGCAGCAACAAGTGAAATAAGATATGTTCTTAGCCTATTAAATTATTTAGCTACTTGTATGATTGCAAGACAGAATTTTTTTGCGTTGATCGGACAACAAAAATTAAGTGAAGTGAGAAAAAAGTATCAAATTGTTCTACCGAGAGTACTTTTGATTGTTGATGAATTCCAACAGTTATTTTTAGAAGCAACACCTCGAGAAGCAACACAAATTACTGATTTGCTTACATCAATCACTAAGCTTGGTCGAGCAACGGGTTTTCATTTAATGTTTGCAAGTCAGGAAATGTCAGGAACTATGAGCCAAAGTACATTTGCTAATTTTAAAGCAAGATTTGCATTGGCTTGTGATGCAGAGATATCAGGGAGGATATTAGGAAATTCTGGAGCAGCTAGATTAGAAAAAAAGGGGTTAGTTCTTGCTAATGTCGGAGCGGGCAAAGAAGATACAAATCAATTATTTAAAGTCCCATTTGTTTCAGAAGAATATTTTTATGAATATCTTCAGAATATTACAGAGCTAGGTTCGAAAGTTAATTTCAATTCTGTACACAAATTTTATCAAGAAGATAGCATAAAAGGGATGGATGAACTGAGCAATGTACTTGATGCGATTAAGGATGTACGAGCCGAGTATTTGAAAAAAAATAGTAGTTTATTTGATATAGTTACATTAGGAGAGGCGGTTGTATTCAACTACAGGAAATATGATTATGAAACTGTATTTTTGGAGAGAGGTGTTAGAAAAAATATAGGTGTGTTTAGTCCTATAGTTGATGATACCGTGTATGTTTGTAAATTACTGGCAGAGAATTTTAAAAGTTCACCGAAAGCAGAGGAGTATCAACATTATATTCTTGCTAGAAATGATTTGTTTATGAAAAAAATGGATCTTGGACGAGAATTAAATGTGGCTAACAGCAGAGTATATTATTCAATAGAATTTCTTGATGAAATAATTGGTGTGTTTAAAAGACGTAGTAGAGAAGCTGCATTGATAAGTAGTTATCAGCAGTATCCAGCATTAAAAGAATTTGCTTATGAAGCTTTTTGTTTAAGAGCTGAGCATTTAATTTTGAAATTGTCTGAGGAAGAAAAACTAGTACTTCAAGAGTTGAGTATGTATTATGAAAACAAATCCATTGCTGATATTCCAGATATTCAAAAGGCGATTTTAGAAGACTATGATTTTGATGAATCATATTTTAGAGTAATTAACTTACTTTATGAAAAAGAAATAAATGGTAAATCTATGATCGATCTTTTTGCTCCAAGTATTTTTTGGATTATTGGAGCAGAAATGGTTGGAAAATTTCCAAAAGAGATGGAATCGGTACTTACTGATGCTATGAATTATAATATGCTTTTTGTGTTGGTTGCATCAAATAATGACTTTAATGATTTTTATATGTGTCATAAGGCTTGTGATTATTTATTTGTTACAGGAAACAATGAGAGTTATTATAATAAGCTTAGACTTCCATTCACTCATAAATCAGAGAATTCAATTGCTGTTGATTTTGCGATTAGCAGTAGTGCAACACAAAGGTCCTTTAAGAAATTTAAGTACGAACTGCAAGAGGTTGTAGTCCCCGAAATTGATTTTGATACAATTTTAAATTGATTGAAGGGGGAAAAATATGCAATTAAATGAAGATACATATTCATATATTCACAGGGTTGCAGATCAAATAGAAGGATTAACGTGTGCTTTAATCGTATTTATAGAAAATGCAGGAACTTATCTGGAGTCATATCATTACGAAGCGTTTAATAGATTTTCAAATGAAATCAGAGATATGGAAATTTCTGTATCGGAAGAAATAAAAAATGAATTTCTAGATGTTAAGAGATCTATAGAAGAATTGACATTAGAAATTAGGGCATCAGATAGTTCTGTTAATCACTTAAAAATGCAATTGTCCGAAACGGAGGATATATTTTCTAGATTAGTAATTCATAGTCAGAATATACGAGAGATTAACTCCGATACATCAAATCCATATGTGCCAAATGCTTCGGATGAAGTATATAGAGCGTTTTCGGGATATAATACGTTACTGGATCAATATCAAGTAAATATACCAGACGAAAATGATTATATATGTACTCTAATGTATTCATTTTACTGCACGGTTAAAGGATTGTTTGAACAGCTGTTTAGTGAGTATGACACCATGTTACAAGAGTTTGGTGTTAATGTTGAAGAGAAGAAAAAAAGGCTTGCTATATTAACAACTATTAAAAAACGTGAAGGAAGACAGGATATTACAAAAGCATCTTTGGGTCTTGTAAAAACTACGGCTTTTGCAGCATTAGGTATTAAGAAAAAAAGCGATGTTGTTGATGCGGGAATTGGGCTGATTGCAAAAATAAGTAAGAATTTAGATGAATTGGATGAATTAAAATTTGCAAAACCCAAAAAATCTCTTGCAAGAAAAATAATTAAAGGGATTGCAGTATATAATGATGCAAAAGAATTGATTGATGGAGTTTGTGGAGTAGGAGAAGCTATTAACAAAGGAAGAGGAATTGATTTTGAAGTTCCTACACTGGAAAAGCTGAAGAAGGCTATTCCTACCACATTAGAAAATGCACAAGATATTGAAGAATGGAGAAAATCAGGAAAACTTGATGTTATTCAAGCAAAAATGAAGACAAGCGAAAGTCTTGTAAAAATGGGGAGTGCTATAGTAGGACAAAATCCTTATGCAGTTATAAAAGAAATTCCCGATTTAGGTACAAATGTATTAGATTTAGTTGAAAAAACAGCTAAGTATATGGTCAAAAATGATATACATGTTAAGCCGAAAGCTGTGGATAAAGTTCTTCATAAGTTAGGAAATGAGTTGGCTAAATATGAAAAGGAAGTGGAACAATATAAAATAGACAAAGAGAAAAAAATGTTAGCAGTAAAAAAACCCAAAGCACCACCGTTTATTATCGCAAAAGGAATTTTTGAAAAGTTAAAGGACGGGACTGATTTTTATGATGATATACATAAGGACCCGCTATCTGGAAGTGGAGGGGGTGGTGGTGGAGCATGGTAGGAAGTATTTTGCAAAAGAAAGGAAGTGGGATTGTTGAAAATTTTGGATGATTTTTATGCATATGTGGTATCGCAAGAGATAGACAAAAATGCTATTTATGAAGAAAGAGGGGATGGATTTGTAGTTGTTTCTTTCCCTGAAAGAGGAGAAAAAGATTGCATATATAATATTGCGATTGTCTTCTATGAAAATGAAAATGATGTGGAAATTTATGTCAGAAAACCAATAAAGGATTTTGATGAATTAACATTATTAAGAAAATTAAATACACTTAATTGTGAGTATACGGATGTAACATTTTTTGTGGATGATAATATGTTAACTGTTAAATCGTATTTGTCATCTCAAGGGAAACTAGAAAATGTGCTAATAAAAATGGTATCTGATGTACAGTTGGCACAAACTGAATTTGTAAGAATTTAAAATTGAACTAAAGAAAGGGTAAAATGATGTTTCGTGGATTTATGAATAAATTACGTTTGGGCGTAACAATTATAGTAGCTTTGTTTATTATTTCTGGTATTTGCGGAGTATTAGGAGTGACGGATGTATATAGAGGAAATAGCATCTTAGAGAAAATAGGAATGCTTATTATGACAGCTATATTTGTAGGAATTATGTATATAATCATTTATTATTGGTATGGTAAAGATAATCGATGTCCATCTTGTAAAAACCATTTTGCTTGAAAACAACCGGTGAAGAAGTTGTAAGTAAAGAGAATGTTTCTGTACTTGTAAATACTAATACAAGAAATCGAAAGGGAGAAGTCGTAGGCTCTCAAGAACAGTATGTCCCTGGAGAACGCATTACATATCGTGTTAATAAAGTTTGTAAAAAATGTGGAAAAACTTGTTATAGCACTTATAGAAGGGATATACCGAAGGTATAAGAGGAAAAATCATGACATTAAAAGAATATGGAGATCTCGTGGAAAAAGCCTTTAAAATTCAAAATTGGAATTATTCGAGGGACGAGAGAGGAGATAAAACAGTTTTTAATATTCGTTTCTCAGTAGATGAAAAAATGCATACTATTTGCAGAATAATTGTGAATGAAAAGGGTATATGTGATATGGAAGCAGCTTTTCCTTTTGAGTGTCCAGAGGATGAAAGGGTGTTGTTAAGTTATATTCTAATGGAATATAATTTTTCAAAGCGTTATGCAACTATCAGGGTTGACTTGAGTGATGGAGAGATAGTAAATAGTTATAGTTTTGATATGTTTCCATCTATGACACCAGAGTATATACTTAATAAATTTATGGTTGTAAAAGATATTGACGATGAAATTTATAAAGATGTTGAGGATGTATGTAATCATCGATATAGTGAAGATGAGTCAATCGATGAAACACCTACTGTGACAGAAAAAAAGGATAAATTTAAAATTGATCTATAAAAAAGAATTCTCTCTTTTGTAAAAAACTTGAATCGCCATTTTGTAAAAAATGGGCAGTTCCATTACGGAATTGCCCATTTTCAGAAAACGTATAATTATTCATCAATGTCTATTCGTTCAATCTTAAAAATTACAGGTCTTGTCCCATCGTTACAACAGGCAATCATGACCTTGTCATCATTCATCCAGCCGTGCATGATGCTTCCGCCTTGCAGTGCCGTGTAGATATACGGAAATCAAAAGATGCTACTTCCGGTAGCAGCAGAAATTGTTGATGAATGTGAGAAACTAATTCAGAGAATTGCAACACCGGGAATATGTGCTATTAATTGTGAAGAGGATGAATTTATACGTTTTGTACAGGGGAGAAAAGCTGTTGAATTTGTAAGTATGCACTTTGCTTCGAAGACTTCCAGAGAAGAAATTACAAAAAAAGTAAATCAGAGCGAATATGAAAAATACGATGCTGTATTTGTATATTGCAGCTGTTCATCAGCTATATCAAAAAATACACTTGTTGTTTTAGATTTTGCGAAATGGTTTGATTATGGGACAGATGAGAAGGGACGAAAAAGAGCAGAAGGAGCTTTTGAATTTAATGAGAAGTTGGATGGAATAGATGTTAAGTTGATTCTGTTTGAAAAAAATACTGCTATATAACCAATAGGCTCAGGGAATTTCCTCTGGGTCTTTCTTAAGATTCCTCGAAAATTGAGAATTACATATGTTCAATTCTTTGTATTAGGTATATATTTTGAAAAGTTATCCGGTTATACTGACAATATCAAAAGGCAGAACTGTTAGAATGAGGTGAGCAGATGGATACAGCACAGAGAATAAGGTTAATTCGGATGATTGAAAAAATAGAGAAGAACCCAAAATTCAGTAGTAAAATCGGTGTGAGAAATACATCTGAGTTTATATCAAGTAAACAATCAAAAAAATGAATGATTCAAATCATAACAGGAGTCAGAAGGAGTAGAATATGTTATCGTTACTATTTGCTATATGCATGATCTGGTTTATTGGAAAATTTTTTATATTTGGTGTAAAAGCATCCTGGGGAATCTTAAAGCTGCTCTGTACAGTTGTATTTTTCCCGGTGATTTTGATAGGAATGGTTGTTGGCGGACTGATTTATATTGCATTTCCATTGTTGATCATCGGTGGAATCATTGCACTTATATCATCTAACTCATAAAAATACGAGGAGGGAAGAAATTATGGGATATGATATAGAAAAAGAGAAACGAGAAGCGATTGAAGCAGGACAACGTGCGTTAAGTAGTCTTCGGACAGCAAAAGAAAACCTGAACAGTGCAAAAAATTGGGGCTTGGTGGATATGTTTGGCGGTGGATTCTTTTCTACGATGTTTAAACACTCCAAGATGGATCAAGCCAGACAAAATATGGAACAGGCGAAATATGATCTTCGTAATTTCAGTAGGGAATTAAATGATGTGAACATGACTTGTAATTTAAACATCAATACTGGAGACTTCTTATCTTTTGCAGATTATTTTTTTGATGGATTTGTTGTGGATTGGATGGTGCAGGATCGAATCAATAATGCCAGATATCAGGTGGAAGAAGCTATCCGCAGAACGGAATACATCATAAACCAGTTACAGCATATGTAAAGGAAAGAGGCAGTGGACCATAAATAGGTTCGCTGCCTTGTTTTTTCATACTTATTTCTGTTTCTTTTTTTCTTCTCTGAGCAATTCAATGTTTAGTCCCTGCTCTCCGGCTGTTTTGTCAACCCAGAGATTCAGAGAATCTATTGCCAGAGAAATTTCATCCAGTTTGTTACTGATAAAAGCAAAATCCTTGATCTCATCATCGCTGATCTTACCGTCACGGGCAATCTGGATCAGACGTGTGGTAAGAGGATTAATCTCATTCAGACTGGCAATGGTTTCCAGGATTATATTGGATAAGTCAGAAACTTCGACTTCCGGGACATAACGATGACCGATTTCGCATTTATGAGAGCAGTAATAATTGCAGAGATCCGGGCGCTTGTAAGCATCAGCCATCTGGATAATATCGTAAGGTGTAGGTTCCTGCATTTCATATTCAAATTTTTCAATTTTAGAATCAGAAACAGCAGTCATTTTTTCGCTGGCTTCTGATCTGGTAAGACCGGCTTCTTCCCGGCAAATCTGATAAATTGTTTTATTTTCTCTTGTAGATTGTTTCCCCATGAGAATAACCTCCCTGTATATCGCAAAACATGAGGATTATCGGGTAGTAAGTCCGCATGCTGTGCGTGTATTTCCTTTATGGATTTTATTATACTGGAAGCATCAGTAAACAACAAGGTTATAAATGGATAGGAAGCCAGAAAGACTGCTGGTTGCTAAAAAAATCGAAAATTACGTGGGATTTTTATGCCCCACCTATTGATATACACTGTAACCATCAAAGAAGATTAAATCATAAAATTCAAAGAAATGGAGGAGTTGGCAATGAAAGGTTTTAACACTGGTGATGGTTACATGGGATTGGTAGATGGTAAATATATCTTGTTTGCCAGTGAATCCGATTACTATGAATACATGAACGATTAAAGGAGGAGCTGCTATGAAAGGAATATTCGGAAGTATGTTTGATCTGAACCATGATGGAAATATTAGTCCACTGGAAAGTGCAATGGAATTTACCTTTCTAAATGAACTACTGAAAGACGATTCTGACGTACAGACGGAGTTAGAATTATCGGGCCTGGATCCAGACGAATTGGAGTTTATGGATGCAGATGAACGAAGAGAAGCACTAGAAGATGCCGGACTGGATCCGGATGAATATGATTTCTAAAGAAGGAGCGTTTACAATGGCAAAAGTATTTATCACACTGACAGGAACAAAACATTATTTCGGAAATGATTTTCTTGAAAAGGGTACGAAAATCAGACTGGAGAAAGAACCTAATAATGAGTATGACAAGGAAGCAATTAAAGTTACTTATGAAGGCCTTGGAAAAATCGGGTATGTGGCGAACAGCTCTTATACTGTTATTGGTGAGTCGATGAGTGCCGGACGTCTCTACGACAAGATTGGAGATGTTGCATATGCAAAGGTAATACTTGCTACACCAGCTGGGACAATCTGCAAAATTTGTAAAAAGAGTCTGGTAAAAGATGAGGAGCAATAATGAAAAACAAAGAGATATTGAGAAAAATCTATTATGAAAATAGAGCAATAAACAGAAATATTCAGCGTCTGGCTAATATCAGTTTAATTGGTTTGCTTGCAAGGTCAGCCAAAGAAGCAAAAGAAAGCGATGATGAACAAGGAAAAAATCTTGCAAAAGCAGGGCTGCTCTTAGTAGTTATTTCGGAAGCCCTGATAATAATTAGTGATATTCTAGATCATCGGAAAATGAAAATCGAAGAGAAAATAGAAAAGTGTGAGTAAGGGAGAAGAAATGTATACAAAAGAACAGAATGAAGAAATCAGAAGATTGTTCCTCAGACGAACGGAAAAAGATTAAAGAAGAATTAAAGCCATATATGGATCAGCTTCCAGAATATACACATTTGGTTACTGAGCTATTCAGAGAATAACGTATTTTAATCTGTAATAAACAGGATATAAATTTTTTTAGGAGGAACGAACAAATGAGTAAAAAAGAAGGATATAGCAGAAAAGGATTATTTGGAGAAATCAAGCATTATGATGCGAATGGAAGAAAGGTCGGAGAAAGTAAACCCAATATCTTGGGAGGATATAGCAATTACGATACAAATGGTCATAAAACCGGTGAGAGTAGACCTGGCATCTTTGGAGGAATGAATCATTATGACAGCCACGGACAAAAAACTGGATCAACCAGACCTGGTATATTGGGTGGAGCAAATCATTATGATGACAAAGGGCATAAAACTGGTCACAGCAATCCTGGAATATTAGGTGGCTGGAACCACTACGATGACTGATACTTAAGAAAGAAGGAGTCAACATGTACAATCTGATCATAGATCTGGAAATGTGTAATGTGCCGAGAGATTATCGGCAGAGATCTTATAAATATGCAAACGAAACCATACAGATTGGTGCAGTATTATTGGATGAAAATTTTAAAAGGATCAGTACACTCTGTCAATATGTACACCCGGAATATGGAGTTATCGATCATTTTATTGAATCATTGACTGGTATTAGGAATTCGCAGGTGAAAAATGCTCCACGGATACAGGAAGCATTGTTACATATGATTGACTGGCTTGGAGAACGGGAGTATAAGATCTATGCATGGAGCGAATCTGACAGAGATCAGATTGTGCATGAGATTAAAGCAAAGAAAATCACGGACGAAAAGCTTCTTGCTTTTGTAGAAAAAGAGAACTGGATTAACTATCAGGCAGTTTTTACAAAGAGATATGAATTAACCAGACAGCTTAGTTTGGAAGAAGCATTGGGGCGGGCAGAAATCGAACCGTAAGGAAGATTCCATGATGGATTAGATGATGCAGTAAATACCGGTTATCTGATTGAAAAGCTGGAACTGAATCCGGACTATCAGTTAGTTATGAGATGCCGGAAAAGCCGACAGAACATCTTTCGTGTAATCTTGGAGAATTGCTTGCAGAGTTGAATTTACAACTGGTCTAGTATGGATAGGTTACGTAGATTACAAAAGCTGAAAACAGTTTATTTTTCGATAAGTTTTGTGTGAAAAGATGCATTATATGTCTCCCACCTATGGTATACTTGAGTTATCATTTGGTGAAGAACATTATATGGAAAAACTCACAGGACTTGATCAATGCAGTAAAGTTGATTCTGAGCAGGTAATTATTGACTGGATAATAAAGTCGGAAAGGGATGGTATGAATATGAGTGATGCTATAACACTAAATTATTATAATAGTAATGCTGCTGTTTTTTCTGAAACTACAAAGAATGTAGATTTTTCGGAAGTACAGCAAATATTCACAAAGCATCTCTCTCCGGATGCTTTTATTTTGGATTTTGGTTGTGGATCTGGACGTGATACAAAGTATTTTCTAAATCATGGTTATCATGTAACCGCAACAGATGGATCAGATGTGCTTTGTAAAATGGCAACTGAATACACAGGCATCCAAGTAAAACAGATGCTGTTTGAAGAACTTGATGACCGAAATCAATATGATGGAATCTGGGCATGTGCTTCCATTCTTCATCTATCCAGAGAAAAATTACCAGATATATTTCATAAAATGCATCAAGCATTAAAAACGAATGGCATAATTTATACATCGTTCAAATATGGTACATTTGAAGGTGAACGAAATGGTCGATATTTTACGGATTTTACAGAAGGGCTGTTTGAAGAGTTTGTAAGACAGATTTCTGGACTACAGATAGAAAAAATGTGGATCACCGGAGATGTGAGAGAAGGAAGAGGTGATGAAAGATGGTTGAATATATTGCTTCGCAAGACAGATGTTTGTTGAATATTGAAGCAAACTATTATAATCAACTGGATATTGAAGCTTTTTCTCAGATGATGAAAGATCCCTCTTATTGCTACAAGTTTTACTGGCTGGAGGCCGTGGTACATATTATTTCAGAAGGAAAAAATGAGACAACATTTGATGAGATTATTGATGAAATGATAGCGAATGCTTGGTATTCAGTACGAGAATTTCATATTCACCTTAGTGGAATACAGGCAGATGGATTGGTTAGAGATGGTCTGGAAAGGGCAATTTTGCAGCTGACAGAACTTAGTAATCTTCAAGCAAATGCATCTAAGATCGAAATAAAGAATGCTATTCGGGAACATCAGACAGATTTAAAGAAAACAAAAGAACAGTTGACTAATATGGTGCCATATAGAGCACTGGCAGGTTTTTTTACAAGGAGTAATGAAGTACCGGACTGGGGAAGTGTCAAACGCATTACAGCGTACATTCAAAAGATAAATGAATTGGTAACTCCTTTGCCATATGTATTGGGTGATAGCAGCAAATTAAAAAAAGAGGTGCATTTTCATCCAGACTGGGTAGCAATGATTCAAGATAATACAGTTAATATCCTTGGCTGGATTCAATATGAAAAAGTGAAATGGCTTCAAAATAATAATCCTGAAGTGCCTGGCCTGATTTATAAGCTTGCTCCAATGGATGAAAAAATGCGAAAGCTGTCAAATGTGCGGAAGTTGTGGCAGGGAATTATGAAAGTGCAGGAAATAAGAGATGTTTTCACGGGACAGCCAGTAAAAGAAAAGCAGTATGATGTAGATCATTTTATTCCATGGTCTTTTGTAATGAATGATGAGTTGTGGAATCTGATGCCGATGGACTCTTCCTTAAATTCGTCAAAAAGCAATCGATTACCAAAGTGGAATCCTTTTTTTGAAGTTTTTGCCGGAAACCAGTATCTGATGTATGAAATGATAAATGAAAGACCGGAACTTCATAAACGATTTAAAGCATGTTATCGGGATAATCTGCATTCTATCTGGGCTGGTCAGGAATTGTACCGTAAAGGTAATTCAAAAGAAGTTTTTTATAACATTCTAGAAAAGAACATGATGCCGGTATATGATTCGGCTAGAAGACAGGGATATGAAATCTGGAACTATGGATAGAAGGAGATCATGATACGATGGGATTGTTTGGTTTATCTCGGAAAGAAAAAGATACTTGGGCACCCATTGTGATTCAAGGAATTAAGCCGGATATGCAGGTTGATGATGCTCTTTTAAAGAATGCTACAGAAAGCTATATATGTCAGCATATTCGAATTTTGGAAGAAAGTGCTCGTCTTGTGTTAGAATCTAAAAATAACAAAACAAGAGAAGACAGATATGAGTTAGCATTACAACATTTTAGCGCATTGTCAAAAATCCGGAAGTATGCCGATAAAAATCAGAAAAAAAGGATTGTGGATGCACAGGACTATTTCATGATTATGAATGAATATTATAAACATCCAGAACGTATCAGAAATCAGGAAAAGCAGAAATTGAAAAGACAGAAACGAGATTCGTTTTGGGAATCTTATGGAACGCTGGAAATCTTAGATGATATTCGATGATCATAACAAGAATTAAAGAGAGGCAGCGGAAAATCCGTTGCCTCCTTTTGGTATGACGATATTTAATCCAACTCTGCCCCCAGCTCATACCTCCAATACTCCGCCGCCTCATACTCCCTAGGTCTTGAGAGTATCGGTACGGTAAAGAGTTCAACTGGAATACCAAGCGTTGATGCGAAGAGTTTCATAAGATCCTCTTTTGGTGTTCGGACATCGCTTTCATACTGAGCAATCCGGACATCAGCACAGCTGTCGGGAAATCCAACAGCCATGCCAAGTTCTTTCTGGGTGAGATGATTTTTCTGTCTTAAGTGTTTTAATTTTCTTCTAAATGTAATCATAGTATTATTCTCCTGAGCTTTCGAAAGCCCCGGTTCCTCGTTCTTCACCGAGGTCCAGGACAAAGTCTGCGATCACGACCGGTGTAATTACCAGCTGACCGACGCGAGTGTCTTTATGAATGGTCTGAGAAGATGTGCTCACGTTGCTTATAATGGCATGGATCTCACCACGATAACCGGAGTCAATCGGTGGAAGTTCACATACCAGTCCTTTTGCTGCCATGCTGCTTCGTGGAAAGACATATCCGGCAAATCCATCCGGGATGATGAGACCGAATCCTAGTGGGATTCTTGCAACCTCACCTGGTTTTAATACGCAATCATAAGGCATGAATACATCAGCATCGGCATCATTTTCATGTGGTCGGAAGGGATGATGATTTGCTTTCAGCCCAAAGTCAATCAGTTTAATCTTTATGGCTGTTCACCTCCTTCCTGATGAGCAATCCATGACAGTTTTCTTAAATGTGTTCATGAATTTATCAGTGGAACGATGCTTGTAACCGGTGGCTTCCTCATGTGGTTTATCCATATAAGGCTGCCTTTATATTTTTGCTGATACTTGCGGCTGTATGGATGAACTTTTACAGGAGGAAACGCAATGATAAAGTCAAAATTCAAAAGAGTCACGTCGCTTTTCTTGGCGACCCTTATGTGTGTGACCACTTTTGCCAGATAATTTTCATAATGTATATCAACGTTGGAAAAATGGGAAAATAACAGGTACAACGGCAGCAAAAGAATGTAATATGCCGTTATCAACTTTTCGATATCGAGCAGAAATTTCGAAAAAGCTAGATTATTGTAAGGTGGGTATTTTACATGAAAGTGTACTTTTTGACAAACGATTTTTACTGTTGTAGAAGCACTTCTGTCATTGGAAGATAGGCTGTTTTATGATAATATGGAATGGTAAAGAAAAAAGTGAGCATTTTACAGGAAGGTACAGATACTTGCACCGGAAAGTGTGAAAGAACAGTACAGACAGATGATTGCAAAAGCCGATGAGGGTATGCAGGAAAGCGAATAATGTAGATTTGACTTATAAGACTATGAAGCGAGGTAGTGGATATGGAAAAAGACCCGTTTAAGGAATATTTGAGGGAGTCTGAACCGGATAAAGCTCATAAGGGTTATGCTTGGAGTACGGCAATCGGACTTCAGGCAGTGGACGGACTTAAACCATCTAAATATCTGATTGATACTGCCATTCAGAATATTGAAGGCAAAATCACGATGAAAGAAGCACAGACCCTTATCGACAGTTATTATGAAGAAAGACCTGTCCATTTGTCTGATGATGAACGTACCGAAGAAGCGGATAAGGTTTCGTCCCGTATCGCAGAAATTCTTTCTGAAACAGCGTTCTCATTTTCGCCAAACGAGTATATCTCTATCCACCGTAAACTTTTTCAGGGTATTTATAAACACGCCGGAAAGATTAGAGATTACAACATCACAAAGAAAGAATGGGTGCTTGATGGAGCAACCGTTATGTACGGCAGTGTTCTTCATCAAATATTTAAAGACGCTTGGGTTCTCTGCAACCAATGATATTTTTGCAGAAAATGCGTGGTATTTCAGAAATGCACTTGTCCGTGCAAATTATACGAATCTGCAAAAAGGCATTCACGAAACAACAGAGTATCTGGAAGCGTTTCTCAGAAATCTACTTTTGAACGAGAAAAACGAGCTTCATAATCGAAAACTTCATATAAGTGGACTTTTGAACGAAGAAAAAGTGGACATTGGGGATAAAAAAGTGGACATTCAAGATGAAAAAGTGGATATTGAAAGTGTACTTTCCGAAAAAAGTAGTGATTTTTCGGTAAAAACGACGATTCATATCCATAGACTTTTTGAGAAGTTTGGCTTTGATGAGGTGTTTGGAAGAAGTGCGGTTATGGAACTTCTTGAGCTGAAAGGTTCAGGTGCTTCAAAACTTCTTTCCAATTTGGTAAAGGCAGATATTATTGAACCAGTATCCGGTTACGGAAAAGGAAAATATAAATTCAAGAAGTAATTAGAAATTCCAAGGAGCGATGGCTATGGAGAATAAATTAGAAAAAATCGGTCAAAATAGTTTTATGGATAATTTTGTTAAAACTGATGACATCTTAAATGATATGTGTGGGATTATTGAGTCCTCACAAAAAGCTGCATATCAGGCTGTCAATACATTGCTTGTGCAGAGAAATTGGTTGATTGGTTACAGAATAGCAGAAGAAGAATTAGGTGGAGATGAACGCTCGGAGTATGGGTTAGAGGTAATAAAGAAAATTTCTAAAGAACTGACTCAGCGATATGGAAAAGGATATGATAGAAGTAATTTATATCATTGTCTGAAGTTTTATAAAACCTTTCCTGAAATTGTCGACACGGCGTGTAGACAATCCGGCGTTCTGCTTTCGTGGTCGCATTATAGAACATTATTACAGGTCAAAGACCTTGAAGCTCGTGACTGGTATGAGAAAGAAGCCGCAGAACAGACTTGGAGTGTCCGTACCTTGCAGAGGAACATTTCTTCTCAGTATTATTATCGTATGCTGGGGACTCAGAAAAAAGAGCTTGTAGAAAGTGAAATGAAGGAACTGACTGCACCGTATCAGAATGATAAGTTGGAGTTCATCAAAAATCCGGTAGTTGCGGAGTTCTTAGGATTTTCGCAGAATACAGATTTTACAGAGAGCGACCTTGAGAAAAGTATTCTTTCCAATTTGCAGAAATTTTTGATGGAGCTTGGAAAGGGATATGCTTTTGTGGCAAGGCAACAGCACATTCACACGGAGAAGCAGGACTACTATATCGACCTTGTATTCTACAATTACATACTGAAATGCTTTGTCCTTATTGATTTGAAAACAGAGAAGATAACACATCAAGATGTAGGACAGATGGATATGTATATCCGTATGTATGATGAACTGAAACGCAGCGAGGACGATAACCCAACAATCGGTATTGTCCTTTGTTCTGATACAGATGATGATATTGCCCGTTATTCTGTTATGCACGGCAATGAACAATTATTTGCTTCCAAGTACAAATTATACTTACCGACAAAAGAAGAACTGAGAGCGGAGATTGAAACCCAAAAGGCAATGTTTTATCTTCAGCAGCAGGATAACGAAGAAAAGGAAACAGAATAGAATTTGTGCAGACGGTCTGCACAAATTGCAAAATCTAAGGTCATTGAACAAAAAAATCAGGAGTTCATGCCTTTGTCATTACAAAACATAGTGTATCCGCTTCTTGTCAAAACGATCCTGCTGAGTATGAACCGCTTCCGGATAGCCGCATGGAATAATAGCGAAAGCGTCCAGATTTTCAGGCACGTTCAATACTGTACGGACAGCCTTCATTCGTTCTTTCAGAAGAGCAATTCCAAGCCAGACAGCACCTAGTCCGAGGGCGTCTGCTTCCAGTAAGAGATTTTCTACAGAAGCACTCATATCAACCATACCATTTCCTAATCCAGAAACAAAGTATCCGCATAAAATTGTGACAGCGGCAAATACAAAGGAAATGGAAATAATCCTGAGTGCCGGAATGCCAAGCACCAGCATTTCCGGGCTTGCGGAGAATAGCTGTAATAATTGTTTTGGTAAAGTACAGAAGATATCTGCCAGTTTGTTTTTGGTGTTCATGTGACCTCCTGTTTGGTAAAAAAATAAGCGCGAAATCGGTGAGGATAAGCTGTTCCTCGTGATTTCACGCTTTAAAAGCCGGCTTGGTTTCTTTATTTCGTGCCTATGATAATGCATAAAAGAGAAAAAATGCAAGAAAATTTTTGTTTGACATTTTTTTAAAAGAAAAATATAATAACTTATAAACGAGTGGCAAACTAGCGTAAATCCAGTTTTGCTACTCGTTTTTTTGTGCGCATGCTGTTGCACATTATGAAAATATATAATGCATTTTAAAGTGTGTAGCTTATCAGCGTAAGTCCAGCTTATGAGGTAAGTGCACACTTTTTTTATGTAGAAAAGGGAGGCTGAATCCTCTCCTCACCAAAGGGTTTGGATTTTGCTTCGCAAAACAAGGAGGATTATAAAATGGCAGAAAGTAACAAGATGAAGGAGATGCCGGTAAATAAGCTCATGGTTCAGATGGGAATACCGATGATCTTATCTATGGCATTGCAGGCGGTTTACAACATTGTAGACAGTGCATTTGTTGGAAACATGAGATCAGGAAGTGAGGCGGCACTTAATGCACTTACACTGGTATTTCCGGTTCAGATGCTCATGGTAGCAGTTGGAATCGGAACAGGTGTGGGAACAAATGCACTTCTTGCAAGAACACTTGGACAGGGAAATGGTAAAAAAGCAGCAAAAGTTGCGGGAAACAGTTTGTTTCTTGGGGTGATTATTTATGCGGTGTGCCTGTTGTTTGGAATTTTCGGAGTAAGAGCATATATTTCATCACAGACAATTGACCCTGAAGTTATATCAATGGGAACAAACTACTTAAGAATATGCTGCGTAATTTCATTTGGAATTATTTTCTTTTCGATATTTGAAAAACTCTTACAGGCAACAGGACGTTCACTATATTCTACAATCGGTCAGGTTGTGGGTGCGGTGGTAAATATTATCCTTGATCCGATCATGATTTATGGTATTGGACCGGTTCCTGAAATGGGAGTGAAGGGAGCTGCATATGCAACTGTTATTGGACAGGTTGCGTCTGCAATATTATTGTTTGTATTTCATATGAAACTGAATAAGGAATTTGAACATGATGTAGAGTATATGAAACCGGATAGCGGAATAATCAAGGAAATATATGCAATTGGACTTCCTGCAATTATTGCACAGGCACTTATGTCTATCATGGTATATGTGATGAATCTGATTTTGAAATTCAGTCCTTCCGCACAGACTGCATATGGATTGTTCTATAAAGTACAGCAGTTTGTATTATTCCTTGCCTTTGGGCTTAGAGATGCAATCACTCCGATTATTGCATTTGCTTATGGTATGAGAAGTAAAAAGAGAATTCAGGATGGAATCAGGTATGGACTGCTCTATACCGTTGTACTAATGATTCTAGGAATTGCAATTACGGAAATTTTCCCTGGAGCTTTTGCAACTTTGTTCAATGCAGGACAGTCAAGGGAATATTTTATCGGAGCAATGAGGATAATCTCAATAAGCTTTCTGTTTGCTGGAATAAATGTTGCTTATCAGGGAATTTATCAGGCACTGGATGGCGGCGTTGAATCATTGGTTATCTCTCTTCTGAGACAGCTTATCATTATCCTGCCACTGGCTGGAATTTTTTCTGCGTTTGTCAGAAATGGTCAGATGGGAGTTTTCCTTATCTGGTGGGCATTTCCAATAACTGAGGTTATTTCATGTCTGGTAGGATATGTATTTTTAAAGAGAATCAGAAAGAATAAAGTAGATGTTTTAAAATAAGGAGGAATAAAAAATGGCAAAAAGAATTATTACAATCAGCAGAGAGTTTGGAAGCGGTGGTCGATTTATCGGTGAAGAAGTGGCAAAGAAGCTTGGCATTGCGTATTATGATAAGGATATCATTGGACAGATTGCAGAACAGTCAGGATTGTCACCAGAGTATATTAAAGAAAATGCAGAGTTATCCCCAAAGAAAGGCTTATTTGCATATGCATTTGCCGGACGTGACATTACAGGAAAGTCCATAGAAGATATCGTATATGAGGCACAGAGAAAAGTTATTTTGAAGTTGGCCCAAAAGGAGCCTTGTGTAATCATTGGAAGAAATGCTGATTATATTCTTAAAGACAGGGATGATGTGTTAAATGTGTTTATTCATGGGGATATGCCGGAAAAAATACAGCGTATCATGGGATTATATAATGTTGAAAAGAAGGAAGCTGTCAAAATGATGACAGACACAGATAAAAGACGTATGACAAATTATAACTTTTACACCGAGCAGAAATGGGGAAAAGCCAGTAATTATACGTTGTGCCTGAACAGTTCACAGCTTGGATATGACAGGTGTGAGAAGATAATTATGGAATGCGATATGATGTAAAAGGGAAATCCTATTTTGACTCGCCAAATAAATATTACTGCGAAGATATTGGACTTGGAAATGCAAGAATAGGTTCCCGTCGGCAGGAAATGACTCATATAATGGAGAATATCATATATAATGAGTTGAATATCAGGCAGTTTTCTGTTGATGTTTTGTGATCGCATGCGCCAAATAGAAGAAAGCTAAGACGGAATCAATACACATGCACAATATCCGCTGGCAGGTTGAAAACAGTAGATGGTCAGAGTCTTGTCGATTTCCGGACTATAATCCTGCAGGATATGCTTATTGCCGTTTAACGCTACATCCGCATAAGTAACAAGCCATTTTTTATCTCCATTTTCAAAGACTTCATAAAAGGAACGATTTAACATTTCTGAAACGGGAATGCCCTCAACAACAGCCTGTGTAAATCTTTCGGGTTGATGATAAAATCGTAGGTTTATAGAATACAAAAATATAAAGAAATAGATATTGATTACTTCACATCCTTTTCCGGTACATTCAATAGCACGACCGCTGCGATCGTAAAGCAAAGCCCCAATACGGAGAGCAGACTTGGCGTCTCGGAGTAGAGCACTGCGCCGAAAATCATAGCGGCAGCAGGCTCACTGGATGCGAGGATGGAAGCTTTGCCGGTTTCCATATAGCGCATGGAAAGCGAGAAAAGCGCATACGGAAGGACAGAGGAGATCAGCGCATGTACAAACATGACACCGGCATAGGAGAAATAAGCCGGTGTGCATAAAGCACGGATAGTATGCATATTTGAAAATGGAAGCATGGACAGTCCGGAAAATAAAGTACCATAGAAAGTAATCGTCAGGAAATGATAGTTTTTCTGTGTCATGCGTTTGCTGACAAGGCTATATGAGGCATAGAAAAAGCAGGCGAGAAGACCGCAGACGATGCCGCGGACAGACCATGCAAGTCCGCCTTTTTCAAATACACCACTGACCAGTACGCAGCCGGTGAGCGCCAGAATGACGCAGCCGGTTTTGCGTCCTGTGATTTTTTCATGGAAAAATATTGCCGCCAGAAACAGTACAAAAACCGGACACATGGCAAGAAGAACTGCCGCAAGTGCCAGAGAACTGCTGGAAACCGAAATATTATAAAAAATGCTGAGTGCCGTCATTCCGATCATGCCGCTCGCAATAAAAAGCCAGAGATCCTTAAGGTTTACATGGAACAGAGAGCGGTTGTAGATGAGCATACAGATGCCTGTAATGAGAGCTGCGAGAAGCATACGGCAGCTGATGATCGTGAAATTATCAACTCCGGCATTTTCCAGAGTTCGGACAAAAATTCCTGTAGCGCCCCAGCAGATGCCGGAGAGAAAGGGAAGAATCCCAGTATATTTTTTTGCTTTTAATAATGTTTGTGCTTTCATGTTAATTAATTTCCTTATCAATCTGTGTTGCAATTCGTATTTCATGGAATTATCATACCACAAAAGCATGACATTAGGGTCAAAAGTATTTTACAGAGAAGAAAGGGTGTGCTAAAATAGACCGGAAAATATCCGAAGGACAGAAACTTAAATTAAAGTGAAAGCAAAGAGCGAAAGAGAGTAAGAAGCGTAAGATGAAAGATTTAACAAAAGGAAAACCATCGGTACTTGTATTTACATTTGCAGTACCGATTTTTTTAGGAAATTTACTACAATTGACATACAGTCTTGCCGATACACGAATCGTCGGCTCCTTCCTTGGAGGAAATGCACTTGCAGCAGTCGGAGCAACGAGCACGTTAAGTGGACTGATTATCGGTTTCCTGCTTGGATTGTCAAATGGATTTGCCATTATCACGGCACAGAAATTCGGCGCCGGAGATATCGAACAGATGCGGAAATCATTTGCCCAGTCGTTAGTTCTTGGAACAGGAATTTCGGTATTCTTTACTGTGCTTGGACTTGCATTTCTGCGACAAATTCTGCAATTCTTAAATATACCGGAAAAATTGCTGCCAATGGCAAGATCTTACATTATTATTATCATAGCCGGGCTGCTTGCAACCTTTTTATATGATGCCTGTGCGGCAGTGTTGCGTGCCATCGGGGACACTGTGACACCGCTCATTATTCTCGCAGTATCGGTCGCGTTAAATATCGCCGGAGATTTATTTTTCGTAGTTGTACTGCACAGTGGTGTGAGAGGTGCGGCAATCGCAACCGTTCTTGCACAAGGGCTGGCATTTGTCATCTGCTGGTTTTACATGATGCACAAATACGAAATTCTCCGCCTGTCAAAGGAAGACTTCTGTCATGTCAATCCGGCCATGCGAAAGGAAATGTTAAGCGCCGGTCTGTCGATGGGATTTATGAGTTCCCTTATCAATATCGGATCGCTGACCTTGCAGACGGCAATCAATCAGCTTGGAAAAGAAATTATTATTGCACACACGGCGGCAAGAAAATTGTCGGAAATGTTTATGATCATGTTCAGCGTATTTGGGCAGACGATGGCAACCTACTGCGGTCAGAATATGGGCGCAGGCAAGATGGACCGTGTAAAGCAGGGAATCAAAGTGGCACTTCTGTATACATTTATCTGGTCGGCTATGTCTGCAGTCGCAAGTTATACGATCGGTGATTTCCTTGTCTATCTCGTAACAGGAACGCACAATAAAATTGTGCTTCTGAATGCGACTAACTATTTGAAATTCAATACCATTTTTTATTTCGTGACAACGATCATCTGTATTTTGCGAAATGCGATGCAGGGACTTGGCGATCATGTAACACCGCTTGTGTCCAGTTCTCTGGAAATGATCGGGAAAATTATCATTGCTTTTACACTGGTGCCGTGGCTTGGCTATACAGGAGTGATTCTCGCGGAGCCGCTGGTCTGGTTTATTATGGTAATTCCGCTGCTGATACAGATTTTTCGCATGCCTGCATTTAAAAAGACTGAAAAAATACAATAAAAGAAAATAATGGTCTGAAAATAATTGACGAAAGCTTCTTTAGTAAAGTATAATTTTTATATGGGGTAGTAAGAAATGGAGGAATAATATGTGGAAAGGAAATAAGACCTGGTGGGAGCAGCTTGCAACCGGTATTCTGATAATTGCGCTGGCTGTTACATTTTCACTGAGTGGATGGATCGGTGTTAAGGCAAGGAGTGTTTCAAGACCGAATCTGAATACGACCAGCCTCTATATGTATGCAGGACAGAATGAGAAACTTGCCGTGAATAATACGAGGGCAAGAGCCAAATGGTCCAGTAGCAACACGAAGGTTGCGCAGGTCAGCCCAAGAGGAATGGTGCGTGCGGTCAGAACCGGCAGATGTCTGATTTCCGCGAAAGTCAAGGGTAAGACATTAAAGTGTCGTGTGCAGGTTGTCACAAAGCAGAGATACTAAGATGCTCTTTCTAAGAAAAGTTGTGTGATTAGAAGGCTTTTCTTAATGTAGAGATAAAAAACAAATTGGGAGGAAGAAGGCATGAAAGAAAACAGAAGAAACGTATGGAAACGTCTGTCGGCAGGGTTACTGGTGATTGCAATGGCGGTGACGCTTGCATTTGGTGGCTGGAGTGGGGAAGCAAAAGCAGCCGTTAAACCAAAACTCAGCAAGACAAGTGCTGCAATGTATCCGGGACAGAGTACGAAACTGAAAGTGAAGAATACAAGTGCCAAAATCAAATGGTCCAGCAGCAATAAGAAAATTGCAAAGGTCAGTTCCAAAGGAACAGTAAAAGCAGTAAAACTTGGCAAATGTACAATTACTGCAAAAGTAAAAGGTAAGAAATTAAAATGTAAAGTGGCAGTTGTCACAAAGGAAAATTACCGTGCGAGAAAGCTGTATGATCTGGTAAGAGAAAAAGGAAAAAATCAGGGCGATGGAATGTACATGCTTTCCATGACTTCTAAACAAGGAAAAAATAATGAAAAAGATATTAATATTATTGCATATCCCCAAAAATGGCAGATGGAATTCAGTTATATAGACATGAACGAAAAAGCGGACAAGATGACAGGTACAGCAATCATGATGGATATCGTAAAAGATAAAGCAGGGGAATTACAAATAATTGATATGAAACTTAAGGAAGATTATGTTATCTTTATTTTAGGAAAGCTTGACAAATCTTACGATGGAAACCGTAAGGGAATGAATTTGACAAAATGTTTGGAAGGTGAACTGATGAGCGAAAGTGATGATGAACTGGAGTACAGCGGAAAGCCTCGTGAAAAAGACTGGACAAAAGCAGTCAGCTATACAAAAACAGCATTCAAATACTACGATAAACTTTTAGGAAAATACGGCTATTCCATGAAGAAAATCGGATTTACAAAATACTAAAAAAAGTGAACAAAGAGAATAGATAAGGCAGGTCAATTTGACCTGCCTTGTTATTATTATAACCTCCGCTTCAACATCTCCGGATTCGTCGCATAAGTCAGCGCAGTATCCTTGGCGATCGTACCATCCTTATAAAGTTTCAAGAGGCTCGCATCCATGGAAATCAGTTCCGGTGTGGCGGAAGAATAGATCATACCATCAATCTGCGGGATTTTATTATCACGGATCATATTGCGGATGGCAGGTGTTACCGTCATAATTTCAAATGCCGGAACTTGGTGTCCGCCAATAGTAGGGACAAGCTGCTGTGATATAACAGCCTGCAGAACCATGGATAACTGGACTGCAATCTGTCGTTGCTGGTTCGGCGGGAATACATCGATGATACGGTCGATCGTATTGGCGGCACCGATCGTATGTAAAGTTGAGAAAATCAGGTGTCCGGTTTCGGCAGCCGTCATGGCAACCTGTATCGTCTCGAAATCACGCATTTCGCCAAGGAGAATGACATCCGGGCTCTGGCGCAGAGATGCACGCAACGCCGTTACATAGCTGACGGTATCGACAGAAATCTCGCGCTGGCTGACAATACTTTTATTGTGGCGGTGAAGAAATTCCAGTGGATCTTCCAGTGTGATAATGTGTTCATGGCGTGTCTGGTTGATGTGGTCGATCACGCAGGCAAGTGTTGTAGATTTACCGCTTCCGGCAGGACCGGTGACGAGTACCAGACCTTTGGAAAAGTCGGCAAAATCAATGATCTGCTGAGGGATTCCCTGCTCCTTTGCATCCGGCAGAGAGAACGAGATCACTCGGATGACGGCGGATAGAGAACCTCTCTGTTTGAAGGCACTGACACGGAAACGGGAAAGTCCCGGAATGGAAAATGAAAAATCATCATCTCCGGTAGCAAGAAGTGTCTGCATGTCGCGCTCATTTGCCATCTGGTAAATCTGTTTAATAATCTCGGCAGTATCATTCGGTTTCAGGCGTTCTTCATCCTCATGTACAATGATGCCATTTAACCGCATGGAAACCGGAAGCCCGGCAACGATAAAAACATCGGAAGCGTTGGAGCTTACCGTTTTTTCAAGTAATTGTGAAGCGAGTGTTATCATAAATAAAAGTCTCCTTTTTATTTTTTAAGTAAGTTCAAAGAATTGTCTCCGTTCCAGTCTGCAGTTGAAAGTGTCTGCCAGCCAGTGATGCGGTACAGATCAGGAGTTGCAGTTTTTGCAGAGGAGAGGCTGCGTTTGTCTGTCTGCTCAGACGGATGCAGAATCAGCAGGCGTGTCTGCAATGCCTGTTTATCATTGATCTTCGTCTGATAAGTCAATGTAAGGAAATCCGAAGTTCTCTTTAAAGTAATATCCGAATTGTTTTTATAATGCTGTTTGATATTTTTGTAATATCCGGCAATATCGGAAGTCTGAAGGTAACAGTTTTTAAGTACCTGATCGATTTTTGCAAGAGTCTCTTCCGCACGACCTGATGCTTTGTAATACTCCTGCGCATGAGTGGCGGATTTCCGGGCGGTCTGATAATCCGAAGCGGCACTGGAAAGTGACAGCGCTGCAAAGGTGATCATACACAATACAATGAAGATCATCAGCAGAGTGACCGATCCGATATTTGTAATTGGAAAATTTTTCTGTTTTGAACCTGATGTATTCATAATCATCAATCCTTTGCGTAGCGCTTTAGTGTTAAATGTGTAATTTCAGAAGCTGCCCTGCCTGACTGTTTCTCAGAAGATTTACTGGAAGATATACTGGCAGTGCCTTCTGCGAGGCGCAGAGCTTTGATCTGAAAATGGCACATGGAATCTTCTTTATCTGTTGTCTGTAACTGAATCTGGTAGAATGCTTTTTCCGGCAGGCAGGATTTCCAGTCTGTATCATAATAAATAACAGCGTTTCTGCCATCCATTTCACAGGCCGGAAATTCACTTTCAAGAGTCTCTGAAAATGTCTTTTCATCTTTTAACTCTGCCGCGTCTATTGTATTTAAAAGCCCGGCAACATCTTCCAGACGGGAAAGCGCCTGTTCCGTTTCGGTAGCCTGTGTACTCAGTGTATGTGCTTTGACGAAAGTGCGCAGGCATACAGCACCGGTCAGTGCAAAAAACAGTATGGCGATCATAATTTCCAGCAGAAAGATGCCGGAGCGCTTGTGATTCTGTTGTTTCATGAATGGCTCCTTTCTGCAAGCAGGCGGCTGACTTGTGTGCCATTTTTTTCGGTTATCATAATGCGGTACAGTCCGTTTTTCTTTCGTGTGACGGTCAGATCACGGGCTTCGATCACTTTCTTTCCAGCTTTAAGAGAAGCGTCAGCGTCATCTCGTACGACCAGTTCTTTCAGCCACCCGCCATCTGTATAGAGATATGTTGTATAGCCGGTAGTATCTGTATTTCCGTTATTATCAGCAGAAGTATCAGCCGGCATGTGGAAAGCAAGACATTCCATGCCTTCACGTTTCTCGACAGATACAACGCCGTATGTGTCATTTGCGCGAAATTTTTCCGTAATATAGGAAAGTGGTGTGGTAGTCTGGTAATTTTTATCTGCCTGTTCCGTCTGTGCGGCGTAAATACGTGCAGACAGAAGCAGTACGATCAGTGCGGAAACCGCAAATACAAGTAAAAGTGTCAGCGGAAATATAAAGTCTATCATATGTTTTCTCGAACGTTCAAAACGCATTAGTTTCCGCCTCCTTTCCGGATGATCGTAACGTCAGGCATAATATTGGCGCCCAATGGCTGGTAATCCACAAAATATTTGGAAGAGTCATAAGTCAGGCCATAATGTTTTTTCAAATATGTCAGACTCTCCGGATAAGTGCCTTCCTGCGCATAACAGCGGGTGATATCGCGGGTAACGGCAGACTGCAGCGTTTCCATCTCGTTTTTCTCCATGTCTTTCTGGACGGATACGATTCCGTATGAGAAAAATCCAAAGACAGCAAGAAATAAAGCGATGGAAATCAGAACATTCCGCAAATATGAAGTTTGCCGGTTTTTAATAAAACGACGGGACATCTTTAGTCGTTCCTTTCTATCTTGATGTATCAATTACCGGGGAACAGATTTCTTATTCATGTTAAGAAACCAGGTATTATAATGTTGCCATGATGCTGATGAGTGGTAGCATGACAGACAGAAGAATGATGCCGACGATCACGGACAGAATGATGACAAGTGTCGGTTCGATCGCAGTGATCATTCTGGAGAGCCGGTTATCGATCTCTTCTTCGTACTGTCCGGCGATCTTGTTCATCACTTCTTCCAACACACCGGTCTTAGAACCGATGGATGCCATTTTGGCATAAATTCCTGAGAAAATGTGATTGGAAAGAAGTGTTTCGCACAGATCTTCGCCATTTGTAACTGCTTCGGAGCAGGCTTCCAGACGGGTGCGGAAAGCTCCTTTCTTGATAAGTGGAATGGAGAGTTTCAGACATTCCGCAGGTGTCAGTCCGCTGCTTAAAGTCAGTGCCATACCACTTGCAAAACGACATGCGCCGATTTGATCCTGAAGAGAACGGCCGCCGTGAAGTTTTCCCATAAATCCAAGGAGCAGCTGGTGTCCACGTTTTGTCCAGAACAGGTAAGCAGCGCCGGCAGCAAGCAGTACAAGGACAATGCCGCAGACGACGATGTGTGCGTTTAAGAACTGACCAAATCGCAGGATACCCAGTGATAATCCGCTCATTTCTCTGCCGAGCTGGGCAAATACCTGATTGAAGATCGGCATAACTCTTGTCACCAGTACAAGGATGACGAGGATCATCATAAAGATCATAAGTAAAGGATAGGTAACTGCATTGTGGATCGTCTGGTTTAGCGCAGCTTCTTTCTCATAATAGTCCGCAAGGGAAGTCATAACTTCATCCAGTTTTCCTGCCTGTTCCCCAATCTGTACCATCTGGATCATATAGTCCGGAAATGCGTGTGTATCTTCTAGTGCAAGGTGCAGGGAACCGGTATTCAGAAGCATGGTGTTGATGCTTTCCAGTAATCTCTTCTCTTCTGGTTCGGTTGTATCTTCCAGCATGATAGAAATTCCCTCTATAGAAGAAATACCGGATCGCAGGATCATAGCAATCTGCGAACAGAATGCCGCGGTCTCGGCATTGGAGAGAGGCGTGTGTGTCTCGGTCATAATTACTCCTTTCCGGGTTACAGCAGTTTTGTATGCCTGGTATATCATAACCCGATCATTGTATTTAATAGTTGAATTTCACAACGTAATGATTTTTGTCATTTACATATTTCTTGACGGACTCTTTGTCGTTGCTGGCGGCAAGTGTTGGATCCATAAGTTGCCAGTCTTTTCCGTCAAATTTGATGATATCATCCACCCAGCCTTTGTCATCTACATAAGTGCTGATCCAGGCGTGGTAAGTTTCACCGGCATAACCGACTTCCAGTTTGGTCGGAATCCGCTGGGAACGCAGCATGGAAGTCATAAGAGCTGCATAATCGAAACAGATGCCTTTGCCGGTTTTCAAAGTTTCATCTACATTTGGAATATATCCATAAGAAACGTTTTCAGCTTTGGCGTTATCGTAAGCGACATGTTTCGTCACATAGTTATAAACATTCTGTACGACTTCCAGATCCGTCCATGTATTTTCCGCAAGTTTCTGCCCTTTTTTTACTGCATTTGATTTCGCAGTGAACCAGACATACTGGTTCGGGTAGAGGAAAGGAAGAAACCTATCCTCGATCTTTGCGGAAATGGTCTGCTCCAGAGCGACTGCATAAGAATCTCCGCTTACATTTTCCAGAATACTGAGTGAATAACTGCCATTTCCGGCATTGAGTGGAAATGCCATATAACCGGCGTCTTTACTCAGAAGATAAGTATAATTTGCTTGATCCGGTCCGGCAATCTGTAATTTTACTTTGGATTTGCCGCCGGTATATTTTACCATGATATATGCTTCGGAAATATGTGACGCATCGATGGATGCACTGTTATTTTTGTAAATTTTTTTGCCGGGGGCAGACGGAGATAATACTTTTGGCGTGGAATCACGCTTTGGCCCGGAATGATCGACTTCATTTGAATGGGAAGACGAACAGCCGGATAATACAAAAAGAAGAATCCCGATAAGTAATATAACAGGCAAAGCATGTGATGTCTTTTTCATAGTCATATCGGGATTCTCCTTTTTAAAATGTACGTTATTTCTTAACCGGAGAGAGCAACAATTCCAGTTCATTACCGGCATTATCCGGAATCTTAATAGTTGTCGGTTGCTTCGGTATCATAAAAGAAATGGTACCGGTTTTCTTGTTGATACTCTTCGGGACAAGACCGGAAATCGCATCGTAGTTGATACCGGAATATGTGTCGGATACGTCCAGATATACAACTCCGTGACGGGAGTAGGAGTCCAGAAGTTTCGGTTTCTCGGTATCCAGACTGGAAACTTTGTAACTACGTAAGGAAGTCTGTGCGTTCATGCCTTCTGCATGGATTGTCAGTGTTCCGTTAGAAGTAACTTCCGCAGTATAAGTATGCGTATCTTTCTTCGTTAAAGCGACCGGATGTCCATCCAGGTCAGCGGTAACTTCCCGGATCGGGAGCAGTGTCTTTACCCGGATATTGTAAACAGCGGACTGTGCAGAGTCTACTTTGGTACGTTCTGCAATAATCGTTGGCTTAATGAATAAAAGCGGCATTAAGATCAGAAGCAGTGTGCACAGATAGGCCAGCGTCCGTCCGAAACCAAAGGTCGTTTTCTTGTAATTGCCCCAGTCTTCCAGAACTTCGACCGGAATTGTGCTCGGTTCCATGTCGCATGCGTTAAAAACGTTGTTCAGAAGCTGGTTCGCAGTCTTCGAATCCAAAGCAGGAATGTCTGTATTGTCAAAAGAAGATGCGTGAAGGTCTAACTCAGAAGTATAATCTTTATTCAAAACAAATCCCTCCTTTTTCTTCGTGGAGCATGTTTTCCAGAAGTTTGCGCCCTTTGCGCAAACGCCGTTTGGCAGTACTCCGGCTGTAATCCATCGCAACGGCAATATCTTCGATGCTCATATTATTGTAATAGCGCATGATGATCGCCTGCGAATATTGTGGAGGCAGTGACTGGATCGCCTGCATCAGCCGTGCTTTTGCATCTTTGTTCAGAATATGCTTCTCCGGATTCGTCATGATATCCGAGAAAGATTCTGAAAAATCAGATGTCTGACCGGAGGATATATAATCCAGTTCCTGTTCCTGCCGTTTCCTTTTCTGCCAAGTGTCAAAACAGATCCGGAATGTGATCTGGTGCAACCAGGATACAAAGAGACGCGGATTCTTCAGTGTGTCCAGATTCTTTAATACTAAAATGTAAACTTCCTGCAGGATGTCCTGTGCAAGATAAGGATCTTTTACATATTGATAGGCAAAACGGTACTGCGACTGATAAGTAGCAGTATATAATTCTGCAAATGCATCGCTGTCGCCTTCCTGCGTTTTGCGTACCAGTTTTGCAATGTAATCATAATCAAGTTCCATGCGTCTAACTCCTTTGTACATTCGTTGATCTGGATATACGTTTGTTTGCAAGTGCGATCAGCCGGGTAATCTGATCCAGATGTTCATTACGATTCAGTGCGATACCGGTGTGATATTCAATGGCAATAGAATCCGGTGCCTGATTGTGCTGGGCAACCCGGTTTTCAATGCGCTGGATAAAAAGATCTATATTTTCATCGGTACAGTCTTCAAAGATCGCAAGAAACTTATTACCACCGTTGCGACCGACAAAACATAAAGACGTTGCCGCAGTGGAAAGAATATTGGAAAAATCTTTCAACAGACGGTTGCCGGTAGCATGTGTGTAAAGGTTATTAATCTCTGAAAGATTGGAAAGATCGATCATAATACAGCCGATGTTCTCCGGAAGTTTCTCGTCGTAATATTTCTCAATGACTGTATCACAGCTGAAACGGTTTGGCATACCGGATATCGGATCGGAATAAGCGACACCGTATAAGTTATGATAGTTCAGTTTAATTGTTGAGATAAGGTTAAAATCGATCAGCAGGAAAATAAAGCTGACCAATAACAGTACCCATACGACAAAAAACAAAATCGTGGCAGGGCGGGATGAAAATACGAACTGTTTCACTTCTGGTTTCAGAAGGAGAAACAGACTTAAGATGGTAAGGATCGCCAGTATTGCAAGCTGGAGAACCTTGAATGACGTGTACTTTTTCATAATTGTGAATCCTCCGTTCAATTCAGGTCCATTGACGGGTGTTGCTTATGTCTATAGTTTCAGGCTGAAAATCCCCGTGTGTTACTTCTTGTCCGAGTTTTACGCTCATATATCTGCAGAACTAAGTTTCTGTAATGATATATGAATGTATTTCTCTGATATCATTTGTATATTATATCACAAATAATAAGGGAATACCATATTTCGACAGTCACAGATTTTCACATGGATTGGGTGTTGAGATATAAGGATAAAATCATTATAATAAGGAAGGTAAAAGAAACAGGAAGAAGGTTTTACAAGATGGAGATAGAGAGTATTAAGCAAAAAGTGCTGGAAGATGTAGATCCGGTCATGAAGAAGAAAAAAGCAAAAGAACGCTGGAAACAACGACTGATCGTGATAATGCAGTTCCTGCTCGTTTTTGTTGTTATCATAGGTCTTTTCCATTTTTTTATGGGGATATCGACAGTTGACGGAGAATCGATGTATCCGACACTGCATGACAAGAATATAGTTATTTATGAGAGACATAACAGCGAATACAAAGCCGGAGACATCGTGGCGCTCGATATGCCGAACGGGGATGTATATGTGAAGAGAGTGATTGCTGTAGCAGGGGATACCGTTAATATTGACCGTGAAAAGATCTATGTCAACGGAGAAGAAGTTACGACACCGCAGGCAGTCGGTAAAACGGAAGCAAAGTCTGATAAGATCACCTATCCACTGACGGTAGAAGATAAGCAGGTTTTTGTGCTCGGTGATAACCGAGAGGTTTCCAGGGATTCCAGAGAGATTGGCACTGTGAAGATAAAAAACATCAAGGGAAAGATCAGATGGTCTATAGAAATCTTTTAAAAAATATGCTACGCTGACGAATAGGATAAATATCCGAACAGATAAGAGTACAATGAGAGAATGAGGATGAGAAAATGGGATATACAGAACTTACGGAACAATTTGAACGCCGTGAGAAGATGAGAGGCACCGCTTTGACAATATTAGGCGGTGTCTTTTGGGGGCTTGCAGGAGTTTTTGGGAAATATTCATTTGAACACAGAGGGATGACACCACAGTGGCTGGTAAATGTGCGTCTGATTATTGCGGGATTGATCCTTCTGTCCACAGTAGTTGCAAAACAGAAAAAAGATACTTTCCGCATATGGAAGAATCCAAGACATGTGATCCGGATGATGTTGTATGGTATGATCGGTATTGCGGCCTGCCAGATGACATATTATATGGCAGTAGATGATTCAAATGCAGGTATCGCAACAGTATTGCAGTATGTGGCACCGGTTATCATCATGCTGTACACATCGCTTGTCAACCGGAAATTGCCGGAAGTATCAGAGCGTATTGCACTGGTTCTTGCATTTGGCGGAGTCATACTGATCGCAACGCACGGAGATCTGACACAGCTTACAGTGTCCAAAACAACTCTGTTTCTTGGACTTGCATCTGCGCTTGCGACCGTATTTTATAATCTGCTTCCGGGTAATCTGATGAGCGAATACGGAACATTTGCGATCGTTGGCTGGGGTATGTTAATCAGCGGAATCGGACTAATTCCAATTGTAAGACCGTGGACAATCACGGCGCAGATTATATGGGACTGGCAGACATTTCTGTGCGTAACGGTCGTAATCATCATGGGAACCGTGCTTTCTTTCGGATGCTACATGGAAGGGCTGCGTCTGATCGGCGGAACAAGGGCGAGTCTATTTGCATCGGTAGAACCACTGACAGCAACACTTGCATCTGTATTATTTATGGGCGTTTCCTTTGAATTCATGGATCTTTTAGGATTTGCAGGAATCATCGGTGCAGTTATTATTCTTTCACTTCCGGGGAAGAAGAAAAATTAGCCAGCAGCTTTTTTATATGCGTGTATCGTTTCTCAGGTATCGGAATAGAGACCCCATTGGTAAGTGTAAAGGAGAACCGCTGGATACTGGCGACGTAAGTCAGGTTCACCAGATAACTTTCGTGACAGCGGATCAGTTCCGGTTCACAGCGTTTGCATAGAGCGGACAGACGTTCAACACATTCAAATGTCTGCGTCGAAGTGTGCAGCAGAGTATGAGAACCACAGGATTCTACATACAGAATCAGATCCGGTTTCAGATAAATCATGGAGCGGTCTTTTCCATGAAAAGTAACTCTTCTGCGCTTTATCTGCCCGGATAGAACCATGGATTTATAGGTTTCAGCATAATGAACAGGATAGATAGTATCCCGCGGATCATAGGCAATCGCATTGGAAATGTGGCAAAGCCGGATGCGTGGGATATTATTTTGCATAGCCCATAGCATAGAAATTCTTTGATGGACGCGATTTGAACTGCCATCCGGCCAGAAAGTATCCAACTGAAAAGTAAGAAGCACGTCCAGAGCAGAAGGACTGCCTGTGTCGAGCGGATAGACAACGAGATTTGAAACAGTAAAACGCAGTTCATGTTTTTCTTTCTGAAATGCATCTATCAGATTATCTTTTCCGCGGATCATCTGATCATGCGCTGGTCCAAGCCACAGAATATCATCGTGGCAGTTTTCAAGGAATGACTGGATTTTGTTGTCATAATATTCTAATAAAATTGCAGCACTGCAAATGGTATATTTTTCAATATTCATAGAATTCCCTTCCCAAAATGCAGATTCCAGTTCATAAAAGGCAAGTGAAATTTTAAAGAAAACAAGTCGTTTTTTATATTTTATTGCAAGGGATGTAAAAATGCAATATTATTATACCAAGGAAACCAAAACAGGTAGCAATCTGCTGGTATTATATGAAGTGTCAGTAAAGGGATCTGCCCCGAAATAAGCATAAAAGCGGAAAATTAAAATTATATTTAAAAGAGAGTAAATTTAAAATAAGGTGAAAAATTAAGACAGAAAGAAGATGAAGTATTATGGAACATAAGTTATGGTTTATGGGAACATCCTATGTTCCGGGTGAAGCAAGAACTCTCATTGACAATCTGGAAGATTCTGCACACAGGGAAATGGCACGTGCGGAATTTTATTATTTTCGGGGAGAAAGTGAGAAGGCGGCAGAAATTTCCGAGAAATATCTGCAGGATGAAGATCTTGTATTCAGAATGTCGGCATGTCTGATCTATATTTTTTCTGATTTTTCGTTAGGAGGAGTAGAGGCAGTAAAAGCAGGTGCACATGTTATGAAAGTGACGGCTGATGTGCTGCTTCATTCAGAAGATCGCAAAGAGAGAGCATATGCGGCATTTGCCGGAAGTGTGGCAAAAGTGCTGCTTCATATCGAAGACTGGGAAGCACCTCTGATCTTTGAATATCTAACAGATCTTCCAAAAGGATTGCGGTTATGGGGATGTTACTTTATCGCATATGATGCTTATCAGAAGGGAGAGTATGAGCGCTCCCGCGGAATCGTAGAGACAGGGCTTGCATTCAGCCCGCAGTTATATCCGGTTTCGTCTATATATCTTCACCTTGTGGCAGCGATGGACGCTGTCAGTATGAAGAAAACGAAAGAAGCCGAAGAGCATTTTCGGGCAGCATGGGAACTGGCAGAGCCGGATGGACTGCTGGAAGGAATCGGTGAACATCATGGACTTTTACAGGGGCTGGTGGAACAATATATAAAAGAAGAGTCGCCGGAAGAATTCGACCGGATATTCCGGATCATGGAACGTTTCAGTTACGGATGGCAGAAATGGCATGGCCTTAGAAGCAAAGGAGAAGGAGCAAAAGCAGTCGGCGGGAAACTCAGTGTACTTACGAAAGAAGAATTTGTAGTAGCTATGCTGGCAAACAGAGGCTGGATGAATGTGGAGATTGCCGAACATATGGGAATTGAACAGAATCAGCTTAACCGGACGCTAAAAGCGGTTTACAAAAAGCTGGGAATTGCCAATCGGCGGCAATTGAAGAAATATATGCTGCAGTGACATTTTATAGTAGTTAATCCGTTTCAAAGGGTATTACACGAAATTCGTGTGGTGCCCTTTCTTTTTGAACGCTTAAATTACAGAAAGATTGTACTGCAACACATATGCTCATCTGTTATAATGAAATAAGTTTAAGAGGTGATGCGAATGATAACATTAAACGATTATTTATATTCCGGAAATACAGTCTTTAAGATTTTACACAAATATATCGTAGATCTTAGAAAAGAAGCAAAACGTACCGGCAATGAGATTGATCTGATCCACAGTAATTTTCTGATCCAGATTCAGGAAATGCTGGAACACAACGACTTCCTGACAGCACAGTCACAGAAGATCCGTGAATTTTACAAATATATGGCAAAGGAATATCCGTTTCTTGCATTTACATTCAAAGGCAGGATCAAATCACTGCTCCGTGCGGAAGAGAAATTCAATGGTTATATCGTGGAATGTGTCTATGAATGTTACGAGAAATACGGGCGCTATCCGACCATTTCCGAATTAAAAGAAAAATTAAACTGTTTTCGTGATTTTATTGCATATCGAATCGTAGTTTCTCTTCCGAAATGCAACGTGAAAAATGAAGCAGAATGGGAGAAGGAAGAGATCGAGTATCTGTATCAGATTGCCAATGTGTTGCCGGGATTTCTGGAAGCACAGGGATTTTCGGCAGAGTCGGCAAGAGGCGTGCTGGAGAGTAAGTCAGAGCAGCTTCATGATAATGTCCGCCCGTATTACAGAGATTATATTTCTAATCATATTGAGAGTGGATACCAGTCTCTCCATATTACATTTTACGATAACAGTTCACGAAGCTATATGGAAGTGCAGCTTCGGACGAAGACAATGGACGATATTGCAGAGATTGGTGCGGCAAATCATAAGGCTTACGAGAAGAAGCAGGAGCAGGAGCGTACAAGAAGGAAAGTTATTCCGGAGGGCGAGAACCTGTATTTTGATGAAGCATATGAGCGTGGAAAACGGCTTGTCAATCTGGAGTTAAAAGACCTGGATGTCAATATGTTCGCAGCAGTGAACAACAGTCTGATTAATGACGGCTGTGGTCTGTACAGGGGACGTCAGATTCTGCCGTACGAGCATTTATCCAGATATCAGAATGACCTGATTGACTAGTTATCAGCGTGCGACGCATTTAGTGCGGCGCATTTAATAAAAATAGTTTGGTAACAGAATAATGTTGTGCTAAATTATAAAAAACAATTTAACATACTAAACCAATGAAGCGGAGATCAAAGCATTCATGCGCGCACAGGTCATGCTGTGAATCAAGGTGGCACCGCGGGTGGTATAAGCCGGAGATATATATTTTTCCAATGCAGAACTTGTCCTTGACAGAAATTATTTTAGTTTCTGTCAAGGACTTTTTTATTTATTTCTACCAGAGGACCAAAACAGGCGAGCCCGTTGTGCCTGCGGCACTTTTGCTTGAATAATTTTATGGTAAAAATAGATAAAAAAATAACAAAATGTTAAGAAAATCCATTGAAACTACATAAAGATTGTGCTACATTGAATTTGATAGAAAAAGCAAATGAAAGATTATATTTATAGAAAAACATTATAATACAAACACACCGAATAAAACAATATAAAGGCGGAACAGAGGGCACTTTGTTCTAACAATTTTTATAAAAATGATACCTTGTAATATAGATATCTACAGAGGAAAAGCGTATGTACGAACGAGAGAAAGCAATCATAATTACGAATAATGACCGCGTGTTTGAAGCATACAAAGATGAGATGCAAGTTATTTTAAAACAGACGTATGAAGAAGTTCTGATCGCAACGCGGGATATGGTTTATGACCGCCATATTCTGCTGACACATCCGCAGGCATCGAGCCTGAAACCGAACCAGACGCCATATCGGTCTGTAATTGTATACCCGGGAAGCGGGGAAGATGCGATGAAGGCAATCCTGTTGATTGAAAAATGTCTGGAAGTATACAGACGCTGGCAGGAGATAGCACCGTCCCCGGCTTCCTACCCCAAAAAAGTAGAGGATGATTTCAAGACCATTGATTTATCCATAGTTCAGAATGTTATGCCAAGGATCGTTTAGCGCAGCAGACAGTGCAGAGACGATAGCAAGGTATTTATAACAGAGATAAAAATAGCTTTAAAGTAAAGCAGAATGAGGAGGAAAGGAAGTATGAAACTGGAGTTAGGTAAAATTGAAATCAGGGATATCCGGTTTGGTGACAAGTCCTGCGTGGATGATCATGTGCTTTCTATCAATAAGGAAGAAGTAGAACGCCTTGTGTTGGAAGATGACAAATTGATTGGCTGCCATCTGGAACTTGCAAAACCGGGTGAGAAGACAAGAATCACGCCGGTAAAAGACGTAATCGAACCACGTGTAAAAGTCAGTGGCGGTGAGATGTTCCCAGGTGTGATCGGAAAAGTGTCTCCACAGGTTGGAAGTGGAAGAACACATGCATTATCCGGCTGCTGTGTTGTTACAGTGGGACGAATCGTAGGATTTCAGGAAGGTGTCATTGATATGAGCGGACCGGCAGCAGATTATTGTCCGTTTTCAAAGACGCTCAATGTGTGCGTGGTGATCGAACCAAAAGAAGGTCTGGAAACACATGTTTATGAACGTGCGGGACGTATGGCAGGCCTCAAAGTTGCGACATATCTCGGCGAACTTGCAAGAAATATCGAACCGGACACACTGGAAGTGTATGAGACAAAGCCAATTCTGGAGCAAGCACAGCAATACCCGGATCTTCCGAAGATCGGATATGTACATATGCTTCAGTCACAGGGATTGCTGCATGATACTTATTATTATGGAGTGGATGCAAAACAGATCGTACCGACATTTATGTATCCGACAGAGATCATGGATGGCGCAATCGTATCCGGTAACTGTGTGGCACCGTGTGATAAAGTAACCAGCTATCATCATCTGCACAATCCGGTTATTGAAGATTTATACAGACATCATGGAAAAGATCTCAATTTCATGGGCGTGATTCTGACGAATGAAAATGTATTTCTTGCGGATAAGGAACGTCATTCTGATATGGTTGCGAAGCTGTGTCAGTGGATAGGACTGGACGGAGTGCTGATCACAGAAGAGGGATATGGCAATCCGGATACAGATCTGATGATGAATTGTAAGAAAGTAGAAAGAGCCGGAACGAAAGTTTGCCTGATTACAGATGAGTTCCCAGGTAAGGATGGGAAATCAGCTTCTCTGGCAGATACCTGTGATGAAGCAACAGCACTTGCATCTTGTGGACAGGGTAATGCAACACTTCATTTCCCGGCAATGGATAAGGTAATCGGAACAACAGAATATATCGAGAGCCAGATCGGCGGCTGGGCAGGCTGTATGAACGAAGACGGTTCATTTGAAGCAGAACTGCAGATCATTATCGCATCTACAATTGCGAACGGCTACAACAAACTGGCAGCAAAAGGATACTAAAGGAGGGGTGAAACATGGCAGCATATCGAATTGTACATTATCTGAATCAGTTCTTCGGCGGTATCGGTGGAGAAGATAAAGCAGATTATGAACCGGAAGTACAAGAGAAGGTCATTGGACCGGGACTGGCACTGGCACAGGGACTCGGAGACGATTATGAGATCGTTGCGACTGTGATCTGTGGTGATAACTATTTTGGAGAGAATCTGGATGAAGCGACAGATACAATTGTAGAGATGGTGAAACGTTATCATCCGGACGTATTTGTTGCAGGACCGGCATTTAATGCGGGACGTTATGGAGTAGCATGCGGAACAATATGCAAGGCAGTGGAAGAAAGACTTGGCATTCCGGTTGTGTCCGGTATGTATAAGGAAAATCCGGGAACGGATATGTTCCGTCAGGATGTGATTCTCGTAGAGACAGGTAATTCTGCAGCAACAATGCGTAAAGCAGTACCGAAATTTGTGAATCTGATCCGTAAGCTTGCGACAGGTGAAGAGATCCTTGGACCAGCAGAGGAAGGATATCTGGAGAGAGGAATCCGTGTTAATTATTTTGCGGATGAGAGAGGTTCTGAGAGAGGAATCCAGATGCTTCTTAAGAAGATTGCCGGAGAAGAATTTTCCACAGACCTTCCGATGCCGAAGTTCGACCGTGTTCCTCCGGCAGAAGCTATCAAGGATATGAGCAAGGCAACGATCGCCATTGTAACTTCCGGCGGTATCGTGCCACTTGACAATCCGGATCATATCGAATCATCCAATGCAACCAAATTTGGCTGGTATCCGATCGAGGGAATGGAAACAATGTCAAAGGATGATTATACAACAATCCATGGTGGATATGACAGACAGTTTGTAATGGAAGATCCAAATCTCGTTATTCCACTGGATGTTCTCCGGAAGAAGGAAAAGGACGGAGAGATTGGTAAATTGTATCCGTATTTTGCAAGTACGACCGGAACTGGAACGGCTACCAATTCAGCAGCAAAATTCGGCACGGATATTGGTAAGAAGCTGGTAGAAGATCATGTAGATGCAGTTATTCTTGTAAGTACCTGAGGTACCTGTACACGTTGCGGTGCAACGATGGTAAAAGGCATTGAAGCATATGGTATCCCGGTGGTGCATGTGTGTACAGTAGTTCCGATTTCACGCACGATCGGTGCGAACCGAATCGTTCCGGCGATTGGAATCCCGTATCCGCTCGGTGATCCGACAGAAGGCGAAGCAGAATCTTATAAAATTAGGGATGCTTTGGTTGAGAAGGCTTTGCAAGCACTTCAGACACCAGTTACAGACCAGACAGTATTTGAAAATTAGTAATCAGATCTGGAAGAATAGAAGTAAAATTTATAAGACAATAACAAATTTATAGATACATGCCCCGTGAGAGACAAAAAGAAGAACCCTTCTTTTTGTCTCTCTTTGTGTATACGATGAGCCAAGTACAGATTTGTGCTTGCACAAGAATCTGTATTTGGCGAATGTACATCACCTGGCTGTTAAGCGAGCTGGTGTATGAAGTATTATGGCAGCGAGGAAGCCGTCTAAAAAAATATATTGACATTTGAAAATAAGACACATATAATAAGTTAGCATGCGAACAGTTAGTACACGAACTATTTGGAGACTAACTGTTACGCAGGAATTAAAATGTGTGACCGGGAAGGGATATCAGAGCATATAACCAGGTTTGTACATAGATTACAAGGAGGAATCAAATATGCAGGATCCAGATCAGAAAATCAAAGAGATGCATATGGGAAGGCTGATCCATATACTTTCTCATCAGATGAAACGGCACAATTGTGGGATGCCATTTGACGATACGGAAGAACTCACAGCAATGCAGAGACACGTGCTCAAATTTATTTTGCTGGAATCTGAGCACAAGGATATTTACCAGAAAGATGTGGAAGAAGAATTCTGTATCCGCAAGTCTACAGCGACCGGAATACTGAAATTAATGGAAGAGCATGGATTTATCACGCGTGAAGCGGTAGAGTCTGATGCCCGGCTGAAACGGATAGTTCCGACAGGGAAGGCTGAAAAAGTGCACAAATTTATTATGGAGCACATTCACCAGACCGAAGCAATGCTGGTCGCAGGTATTTCTGAAGAAGATGTACTGACATGCAAGAAGGTTATGTATCTCATGTATCGGAACCTTGCCGAAGGAGAAAAGGCGGCAAAAGAAGAAATAGCAAAAAAGAAAGCAGATAAATAAGAAAACAGCTAAACAATAAAAAGTTATGAGATAGAAAAATGAAAAGGAGGAGATAACGATGAACAAAACATTGTTGAAATCTGTCAGAGAATACAAAAAGCAGTCTGTCATGGCACCTCTTCTTGTAGTTCTGGAAGTTTTTATGGAAGTTTTGATCCCGCTTGAGATGGCAAAGATCATTGATGTGGGAATCGCACAGGGAGATATGAATTACATCATACAGAGAGGAGTTATCCTGGTGGTCATGGCAATGCTGGCATTGTTTTTTGGTGTGCAGGCAGGAAATATGGCAGCTGTTGCCGGAGCCGGATATGCGAAGAATCTGCGTCATGATATTTTCTATAAGATACAGGAATTTTCGTTCCATAATATCGATCATTTCTCCACATCCGGACTGGTTACACGTATGACAACAGATATTACGAACGTGCAGATGGCGTATATGATGAGCATTCGTCTGTTAGCAAGAGCGCCGATCATGGTGATCTTATCGTGGGTGATGACACTTCTTCTGAATAAGAAAGCAGCGTTACTGTTTCTGATCGTAGTGCCGGTGCTTGGCGGAACACTGATATTTATTGCAAAAAAAGCACATCCGCATTTTATCAAAGTATTTGATGAGTACGATGTGTTAAATAATTCCGTGCAGGAAAATGTAAATGCATCCCGTGTGGTAAAGGCATTTGTAAGAGAAGACTATGAAGTGAAGAAATTTCACGGCATTTCCCAGTATGTGTATAATCTGTTCACAAAGGCAGAGAAGATTGTTGCGTGGAACTCACCGGTAATGCAGTTCGTCATGTATACAGTTGTTATCCTGCTTGTTCTGATCGGTGGAAAGAGTATTATCGGTGGTCAGATGGAGACAGGAGAACTGACCAGTATTATTGTATACGCATTGCAGATCATTGGTGCACTGATGATGGTTACATTTGTATTTGTTATGATCATGATTGCGCAGGCATCCACAGACCGTATTACAGAGGTGCTGGAAGAAGTACCGGAGATGCAGGATAAGGAAAATGCAGTAAAGACGGTAGACAATGGCGAGATTGTTTTCAATCATGTGAATTTCAGCTATGCCGGAGAAGGCGGAAATCTGTCGCTGAAAGATATAAATCTTCATATTAAATCCGGTCAGACGATCGGTATCATCGGAGGAACCGGAAGTGCGAAGTCTACACTTGTTCAGCTCATTCCAAGACTTTATGATGTCACAGGCGGACAGGTAAAAGTCGGTGGCGTGGATGTCAGAGATTATGATCTGAAAGTGCTGCGTGACCAGGTGTCCATGGTACTTCAGAAAAATGTATTATTTACCGGGACGATATACGACAACATCCGCTGGGGTGATAAAGATGCAAGCGAAGAGGAAGTAAAAAGAGTATGCCGTCTTGCACAGGCAGACGGATTTGTACAGGAATTTCCGGACGGATATAATACGCAGATCGTGCAGGGCGGTAACAATGTATCCGGTGGACAGAAACAGCGTCTCTGTATTGCAAGAGCATTGCTGAAGAAGCCGAAAATCCTTATTCTGGACGATTCAACGAGCGCAGTAGATACAAAGACGGATGCGCTGATCCGTAAAGCATTCCGGGAGGAGATTCCGGATACGACGAAGATCATTATCGCACAGCGTATTTCTTCTATAGAAGATGCAGATCAGATCATCGTGCTGGATGACGGTAAGGTGATGGGTGTCGGAACATCGGAAGAGTTGCTGAAGACAAATGATATTTATCGGGAAGTTTATGAGTCACAGGTGAAAGGAGGCGGCGAAGATGAATAAGAAAAAGAGAATTTCTAAAAATGATATCAAGACAGCAAAGCGGCTTCTGAAATATGTGACAGAAACTTATAAATTCCGATTTGTGCTTGTATTTATCTGTATTCTGATCAGTGCGGTAGCAAGTATTTCCGTTTCACTGTCGTTGAAATTTATGCTGGATGATTATATTATTCCGTTGATCGGGCAGCAGAATCCGAATTACACAGAACTGTATCAGGCACTTGGTGTGCTGGCATGCATTTTTATCGCCGGAGTGCTGGCGACATTCACATACACAAGATTGATGGTTTATATCGGTCAGGGCGTGTTAAAACGTGTCCGTGACGATATGTTTGAACATATGCAGACACTGCCGATCCGCTATTTTGACGAGCGTACCAATGGTTCCATCATGAGTCTTTACACAAATGATACAGATGCGTTAAGGCAGATGATCAGCCAGGCAATCCCGCAGGCGTTGATGTCTCTGTTTACGATCATCGTAACTTTCATTTCCATGCTTGTGTTAAGTCCGATCCTGACAGTTCTTGCATTTGTTGTGATTGGAATTATGATGAAGGTGACAGGAAAAATCGGTGGAAACAGTGGAAAATATTTTGTGAAACAGCAGAATTCACTTGCGGATGTAACAGGATTTGTAGAAGAACGGATGAACGGACAGCGCGTTGTCAAAGTGTTCAACCATGAACGAATTTCTGAACAGGAATTTGATGAGCTGAATGAAGCGTTGTTCGAGAGTGCTTCCCAGGCAAATAAATTTGCAAATATGATGGGACCGGTTATCGGAAATATCGGTAACTTACAGTTTGTACTGACGGCAGTTCTTGGCGGTTTCCTCTCTGTAGCAGGGGTCGGAGGAATTACGCTTGGCGTTATGGCATCATATCTTCAGTTTACGAAGAGCTTTACACAGCCGTTCATGCAGGTGGCGCAGCAGTTTAACTCGATTGTTATGGCGCTTGCCGGTGCAGAACGTATCTTTGCATTGATTGATGAAGAACCGGAGAAGGACGAGGGTTATGTCACACTGGTCAATGCGAAGAAAGATGCAGATGGAAATATTACTGAGTGCAAAGAGAGAACCGGTATGTGGGCATGGAAACATCCGCACAGCGCAGATGGAAGTGTGACATATACAGAGCTGACCGGAGATGTCCGCTTTGAAGATGTAACGTTTGGATACAAAGATGATAAAGTAATTCTGCATGACATCAGTCTATTTGCAAAACCGGGACAGAAACTGGCATTTGTCGGATCGACCGGAGCCGGTAAGACAACGATCACAAACCTGATCAACCGTTTCTACGATATTCAGGAAGGCAAGATCCGCTATGACGGAATCAATATTGACAAGATCAAGAAGGATGATCTGAGACGGTCTCTTGGAATTGTACTGCAAGATACGCATTTATTTACCGGAACAATCATGGACAATATCCGTTATGGTAATCTGAATGCGACTGACGAGCAGGTATACGAGGCGGCGAAACTGGCGCATGCAGATCAGTTTATTAAAATGCTGCCGCACGGTTACCAGACATTGTTAAGCGGAGACGGTGAGGAACTCTCACAGGGACAGAGACAGCTTTTGTCGATTGCAAGAGCTGCTGTTGCCAATCCGCCGGTACTGATCCTGGATGAAGCGACTTCTAGCATTGATACACGTACAGAGAGTATCGTACAGAAGGGAATGGATAACCTGATGAAAGGACGTACCGTATTTGTGATCGCACATCGGCTCTCTACGATCCGTAACAGTAACGCGATCATTGTTCTGGAGCACGGTAAGATCATCGAGAGAGGTGATCACGAAGATCTCATTAAGAATAAGGGCACGTACTACCAGCTCTATACCGGAAAATTGGAATTATCATAAATAAAAGCAAACCTCCTGCCAGAATCATGAACTCTGGCAGGAGGTTTTTGCTTAGGCGAATTCCGAAGAAGCAATACTATCCGAGGATGCGTTTCAGATCTGCCTCTGGTGTGGAAATTGGTGTCAGCTGATACGTTTCTTTTAATACTTCCAAAACATTTGGTGAGACAAATGCAGGGAGTGTAGGCCCGAGAAGGATATTCCGGATACCAAGATATAACAGTGTGAGCAGGATGCAGACCGCTTTCTGCTCATACCATGACAATACAAGAGTCAGGGGCAGTTCATTGACGCTGCAGTGAAAGGCATCGGCGAGAGCCAGCGCCACTTGAATCGCACTGTAAGCATCATTACACTGTCCCATATCCATAATACGGGGAAGTCCGTCTATTTCTCCCAGATGCAGATCATTGATCCGGTACTTGCCGCAGGCAAGCGTGAGAATCAATGTATCGGAAGGTGTCTTTTTGGCAAATTCGGTGTAGTAGTTCCGCCCCGGAGCCGCACCGTCGCAGCCACCGATCAGGAAGAAATGACGGATTTTCCCGTTTTTTACAAGATTAATGATCCTGCCGGCTTCTTTTAAGACAGTGCCGTGCGCAAATCCGGTCATAACAGTATTGCCGCCATTGACGCCGTACATCGGATGGTCTTTACCGTAACCGCCACATTCCAGTGCTTTTTCAATAACCGGTGTAAAATCTTTCTCTTCTCCGATGTGGATAAGTTCTGGGTAAGAGACGATGGAGGTGGTAAATACACGGTCGCAATAGCTCTGTCTTACCGGCATGAGGCAGTTTGTTGTGAACAGGATTGGTGCCGGAATGTTGTGAAATTCAAATTGCTGGTTCTGCCATGCAGTTCCGAAATTTCCTTTCAGATGTGGATATTTCTTAAGCTCCGGGTAGCCGTGGGCAGGTAGCATTTCACTGTGTGTATAAATGTTGATGCCCGTATCGTTTGTCTGTTCCAGAAGCAATTTCAAATCGTGAAGATCGTGTCCACTTACAACAATAAAAGGTCCTTTTTCAATCGTAAGTGGAACTTCAGTCGGAACGGGAGTTCCATAGCTTTCCGTATTGGCTTTGTCCAGAAGCTCCATGCATCGGTAATTGACCTCTCCGGTTTTCAGGACGTAGGAGAGAAGTCTTTCGAAGTTTTCTTTACTAGTATCTGACGGTTCACCGAGAACAGCAAGCGCTTCGTAGAAATAATTCAGAACATCCCGGTCAGTGTAGCCAAGCGCCAGTGCATGATAAGCATAGGCAGCCATGCCGCGCAGTCCGAAGAGGATCAGAGATTTCAAAGAGCGGATATCCTCATGATTTTCCCAGATATTTCGGATGTCATATTCTTCTGCGGAAGCATCGATCGCGTTTCTTTCCGCTTGTATTTCCTGTGTCAGTTTGCGCACATTGTCTTCATGGAAATTCACATTTGTGATCGTTGTAAAAAGTCCTTTCAGCACGAGTCGGTCAGATTGTTCAGAAGGTGTCTTTTTATTTACTGCGCGGGCAAGACCAATCAGTGCGTTTGTGAGTGCATCCTGCGCATTTGCAGTGCCACATTTTTTGCCACAGACGCCGGCATTTCCTTCACAGCCGGTATTGTGAGCGGTCTGCTGGCATTGAAAACAAAACATTTTATTCATAGGTTGTCATCCTTTCTTTGTAGTATAATATAGGATTTGTAAAATTGGGGAAAATATACAGGAATAAAAAATCTCCTGCCAGAATTTCTCCGGCAGGAGGTGAATGTCTTAGTTTTAGAAAAGTACATCGTAGTTTCAGTTTTTTGACACTGGTATTATGTTATAAAGTATCACCGCGTTTGATATATCTTGGATGACCCGGATCCGCAATAATCTCTGGTGTATGGATCAGTTTGGCATTGCGGTCGATGACCATATTCTCAACATGAACACCTTTGCCGATCTTGACGCCGGAAAGAACAACACAATTCTTCACGACAGCGCCCTCTTCAATCTGGCAACCACGTCCCATAACAGAATGTTCAACCGTTCCCTCAATTGAGCTTCCGTTGGAAATAACAGAATTTTTTACATCTGCACTTTCAAAATAATGTGTCGGTGCGGAATCGTTTGTACGTGTATAAATTGGCCAGTCTTTACTAAAGAGGCTTCTTGCTGTCTTAAAATCAATCAGAGAGATATTTGCATTATAATAACTTTCAAAATCAGAGATTGCAGCAAAATAACCTCTGTGGGAAACACCACGGATATCAAGTTCGCCACATTCCATGTTAATGATATCTGCAAGTGTATATAAGGAAGAAGTTTTCTTTGCTTTGTGAATCAGTTCAATGAAAAGCTCTTTCTTCATTATATAAGTATCCATGGAGATATTTCGTGTCTTTGCTGTCCCACGGTTCGGCTCCATGTCCAGTACGCCTTTCTGCTTGTTCAGGTTCAGAACATTACAGTTGATGAAAGCGCGTTTGGCATTGTCAACTGTGTGATATAACATTGTAATATCAGCACCGGATTCAATGTGTGTCTCAATCAGATCAGTATAATCCTGACAGTAGATCATATAGCTTGGAGCGATTACAACATATGGGAAATCTTCTGATTCAATACATTCCATATTATCGTAAAATGCTGCAATATCATTATTATAAAGATCCTGTTCGTTGCCAGTCATAGAAAATAAAGTATGTAAACGTCCACGCTTAGAGTTAATGTTGTAATGTCTTCCTGTTCCAAGATGGTCGTTCAGAGAACGTGGCTTTCTTCTTACGTAAACCTGAATGTGGTCAATGCCGCTATTACTCATATTTGAAATAGGAAAGTCTACAACACGGTATCTTCCCAGAAAGGAAACTGCTGCGACCGGACGATAACTCTGCAATCCTTCAACGCGGACATGGTTTCCCGCAAAATTTACAATTCCAAATGCTTTTGCCATATTATTCAACCCCCTTTACGCGCTTGGACACAAGTTCAATATGTTCGCTGTCTGCGCTTCCTACAACGGCGTCTTTGCCAATCTTAACACCGTCTGCGACAAGTGCGCGGGTGATAACAGCGCCTTCTTCAACCTCTACGCCCGGCATCAGTACGCTGTCGATGACCTTTGCACCAGGATTGACTCTTGCACCGGTGAAAAGGACAGAATTTTTCACTTCGCCGTCTACCATACAGCCCTGTGTAATAAATGCGCGGGTGATGTCGGCATCCGGTCCGATATACTGAGGAAGAGCTGTAACATCCTCGGTATAGATTTTCCATGTCGGATCGCCCAGATCCAGTTCGTTGTTGGCATCCAGAAGATCCATATTAGCTTCCCAGAGAGAATCGATCGTTCCGACATCTTTCCAGTACCCTTTGAACTTGTATGCATAAAGATATTTGCCATCATTTAATAATGTAGGGATAATATCTTTACCAAAATCATGGCTGGAATCCGTATCCTTCATATCAGCAATCAGCATCTTACGGAGAAGTTTCCAATTAAATATGTAAATTCCCATAGAAGCCAGATTACTCTTCGGTTTTTCCGGTTTCTCCTCGAATTCTATAATCTGTCCTTCTTCGTTTGTGTTCATGATACCGAAACGGCTAGCTTCTTTCATCGGGACCTGGATAACTGCAATTGTCGCATCGGCATTGTGTGCCTTGTGCTCTTCCAGCATCTTCGCATAATTCATCTTATAAATGTGATCGCCGGAAAGAACAAGTACATATTCCGGATCGTATGTGTCGATGAAATCAATGTTCTGTGAAATCGCATCGGCAGTACCGCGGTAAACATCCAGATTGGTGTCTGCTTTCTCGCGAGGAGGCAGTACATAGACACCGCTTTCTTTTGCGTCAAGTCCCCAGCGGCGACCTGCAGCTACATAACTGTTTAGAAGAATGGATTCATACTGTGTTAAGACACCTACAACATCTATTCCACTGTTGGCACAGTTGCTGAGCGGGAAATCAACAATGCGATATTTGCCACCGTAAGATACGGCTGGTTTTGCCACTTTGTTAGTCAGCTCATGCAGTCGGGATCCTCTGCCACCAGCTAAAATCATTGCTAACATATTATTATGTTTCATAGTGAGCCCTCTCTTTCTTACTCGATAAAATAATTATACAATTTTTTGCTATCAGACGCAATTGTATTGCAATGTTTTTACTAAAATTTTTGTGAAAAAAGAGACAATATAGCGAAAATTGTTTATAGATAAAAACAATAAATGTTAATCATTGATTACTATTGTCTAATAGTTATAAATGTGCTAGATTTATACGGTAAAATCGGATTATAAAATAGAGAGATTTATTTGAGAAAGGGAGGAAATGCAATGGATTATCAGAGATTGCTACAGGGAATCCTTGATATCGGAGAAGCTATGCTGATGAGTGGGGCTGAGAACTTCCGAATAGATGACAGTTTATATAGAATATGTAAGAGTTATGGTTTTGTAAAATATGATGTATTTGTTATACCAAGCAACATTCAGATCACGGTGGAGACGCCGGATGGAGAGATCCTTACACAGATCCGTCATATCGAATCGACAGATACGAATTTTGACAGACTGGATTATCTCAATAATCTGTGCAGATATGTTTGCCAAAATAAACCGGACGACAAGGAACTTCGGGAAAAATATCTGGAAGTTATGAGAAGACCACAGCAGAAACCATATACGAAGTATTTTGCTGCCGTGATGGGCGGAACCGGATTTGCCGTGTTCTTTGGATGCAATTTTGCGGATGCAATCGTTGCAGTGATCGTATCGCTGATGATCGTTATTGTAGGCGGATGGTTAAGCAGAAGAGAAGAGAATCTGATGATTTACAACCTGATCCTGTCTTTTTTATCAGAAGTGATCATTATAGAGTCTGTCCGGATGGGGCTTGGAAGTCATCCGGAGAGGATTATGATCGGCATCGTTATGCTGCTGATCAGTGGACTTGGCACAACGAACGGTATCCGGGAGCTTTTGCAGAGAGATTTCATTTCCGGAACGATCAATATCATGAATTCGATGCTGGGAGCTGCAGGAATTGCATTCGGTACGGCGCTTGCGATGATCATGCTGAAAGGTGTATCAGCGGAAGGCTTTATTTTAAATCACAGTATACCAATCCAGCTGATATCCTGTACGATTGCCTGTATTGGATTTGCATTCTGGTTTAAGATCCGTGGGAGACAGGTGTGGTATTCCGGAGTAGGTGCTTTCTTTACCTGGGCGATTTATGCCGGAGTATATGCGATCAGACCGAGTAACTTTATTGCAACCTTACTGGGAGCCGTATTCGTAGGATTTTTTGCATTTATCATGTCGAGAGTCAACCGCGCGCCGTCAACGATCTTCCTGACTGCGTCTGTGTTCCCGCTGATTCCCGGACCGAATCTCTACTATATGATGTATGGAATCACCAGCAATGATAAAGCAATGGCAATCAGCGAGACGATGGTATTGTTTGAAACATGTCTGGCAATTGCTTTTGGATTCCTTATCGTTGATGTGGCATCCAGAACGATTATGCGGGCTATGAAGAGAGAATATCATATAGGAAAACATTCATAATAGAAGAAAAAGGCTTGCTTTTTCACCTGGTGTATGGTACACTATGATGGCGAATGGAAGTAGGTCTTTTTTTTATGCCTAAAAAAGACGAGGCAGTCTCGCAAACTGCCAGCAACACGTTAACTTAAGAAATATGAAGCGAGGTGGAAGTTGTGCGTACAAGAATCACATTGGAATGTACAGAATGCAAGCAGCGTAACTACAACATGACAAAGGATAAGAAATCTCATCCGGAGCGCATGGAAACAAAGAAATACTGCAGATTCTGTAAGTCACACACATTGCACAAGGAAACAAAATAATCGCCAAGAAGGAGTGTGAATGTCATGAGTGAAAAGACTCAGAAAAAAAGCTGGTTTAAAGGTCTTAGCAGTGAATTCAAAAAGATCGTGTGGCCAGATCAGATGACACTTGTGAAACACTCGGCAGCCGTTGTTATCACTTCGGCAATTCTGGGCGCGATTATTGCACTGATTGATTTCCTGGTACAGCATGGTATCGATATATTAGTCAATCTTGGCTAATTAAGAAACGAACAGGAAAGGTGAGATTATGTCAGAAGCAAGATGGTATGTAGTTCATACTTATTCAGGGTATGAGAACAAAGTAAAAGCCAACATTGATAAGACAGTTGAAAACAGACATCTGGAAGATCAGATCCTGGAGGTTCGTGTTCCGATGCAGGATGTAGTGGAACTCAAGAACGGAGTGCAGAAAGCAACTCAGAAGAAGATGTTTCCGGGATACGTGCTCATTCATATGATCATGAATGACGACACTTGGTATGTTGTGCGTAATACAAGAGGAGTAACGGGATTTGTCGGACCTGGATCAAAACCGGTTCCGCTTACAGACGCTGAGATGGCTCCACTTGGAATTGCACAGGACAACATTGTGGTAGATTTTGAAGAAGGAGATACCATTCAGGTTATTGCCGGAGCATGGGCTGACACTGTTGGTGTTATTCAGACGATTAACCCGCAGAAGCAGAGCCTGACGATCAATGTTGAACTGTTCGGCCGCGAAACGCCGGTAGAAATTGGTTTCGCAGAAGTTAAAAAGATGTAAGAGCACAGAGATTTATTCTGTACCCATTACGAAAGTTAGAAGAAGATGTGGGAGGGTACACGTAAGTCCCGCAATCACCACAAGGAGGTAATTGAAATGGCAAAAAAAGTACAAGGTTACATTAAATTACAGATTCCTGCTGGAAAAGCAACTCCGGCACCACCGGTTGGACCAGCTCTTGGTCAGCACGGTGTAAACATCGTTGAATTTACAAAACAGTTCAACGCTAAGACAGCAGATCAGGGAGATATGATCATCCCTGTAGTAATTACTGTTTATAATGACAGAAGCTTCAGCTTCATCACAAAGACACCACCGGCAGCAGTTCTGATTAAGAAAGCCTGCAACATCAAATCTGGATCAGGCGTTCCGAATAAGAAGAAAGTTGCTACTATTACAAAAGCACAGGTTCAGGAAATCGCTGAGCTTAAGATGCCGGACTTAAATGCTGCATCTGTTGAATCTGCTATGAGCATGATCGCAGGAACTTGCCGCAGCATGGGTGTAACAGTTGAAGAATAAGTGGGAGGGTTTTCCCGATAATACCACAAGGAGGTTTATTTAGAATGAAAAGAGGAAAGAAATACGTTGAAGCTGCAAAAGCAATCGACAGAGCAACTCTGTATGATGCTGCTGATGCAGTAGCATTAGTAAAGAAAACTGCAGTAGCAAAATTCGATGAAACAATCGAAGCTCATATCAGAACCGGATGTGACGGACGTCACGCTGACCAGCAGATTCGTGGAGCAGTTGTACTGCCACACGGAACAGGTAAAAAAGTTCGTATCTTAGTATTTGCTAAAGATGCTAAAGCTGAAGAAGCTAAAGCAGCTGGAGCTGATTATGTTGGAGGAGAAGAACTCATTCCGAAGATCCAGAACGAGAACTGGTTCGAATTTGACGTAGTAGTAGCTACACCAGATATGATGGGTGTTGTTGGTCGTCTTGGTCGTGTACTTGGACCAAAAGGACTTATGCCGAACCCGAAGGCTGGTACAGTAACTATGGACGTTACAAAAGCTGTTCAGGAAATCAAAGCCGGTAAGATTGAGTACAGACTTGATAAAACAAACATTATCCATGTGCCAGTAGGTAAAGCATCCTTTACTGAAGAACAACTTGCGGACAACTTCCAGACGCTTATCGATGCAATTAACAAAGCAAGACCAGCAGCTGTTAAAGGACAGTACTTAAAGAGTGTTGTTCTGACATCTACAATGGGACCTGGTGTTAAGGTTAACCCAATGAAACTTGCTTAATTAAAGGCAGAATAATATCATGGAGTCTTTGCAAAACGGATGAAGTGTTCATCCGCGGAGCGAAGGCTCTTTTTTGTTTTAGCGTTGAAGGAAAGATTAAGAATTTATGAAGAGCCTTGTGTTTCGTGTCGAAAGATAGTAAGATGGGATTATCTTTCAGAATGTAACAGCTTGCAGCGTTTCTGCATACTGAAGATGAGAAGGAGGACGAGGGTTATGTATTTAAACACAGAATTGAAAATGAATGGAAAGAATGCTTTCCGTAGAAATTACTGGCCGTGTGTCGGAGCAACGCTTGTGGTTAGTTTACTTACAGGGGGTGGCACATCTGTAGCCAGTAATGCATCAGATGTGTCGAGCCTGGCGACGAATACATTTTCGGGTTCAACATCTGCTACAGACTACATTATGAGCATTCCAACAGGGCTTGCAGGAATGGCAGTCAGCATCTTGGGAGTAGTAGCTATCCTTGCAGTATTGTTTAGCTTATTTGTCAGTAATGTAATGGAAGTTGGTGGAGACCGCTTCTTTATCCAGAACAGAGATTCAGCGCCGACAGTCGGAACAATTTTTGACGGATTCAAGTCTGGCAATTATCTGAATATTGTAAAGACAATGTTTCTGAAAGACTTATATACTTTCCTGTGGACATTACTGCTGATCATTCCGGGGATTGTAAAGAGTTTTGAATACCTGATGGTTCCGTATATTCTTGCGGAAAATCCGGGTATGGACAGTAGAGAGGCATTTGCATTGAGTAAACAGATGATGGACGGAGAGAAAGCAAATGCATTTATGCTGGGACTGTCCTTTATTGGTTGGTATATTTTAACTATTATAACATGTGGAATTGCAGGTGTTTTCTATGTATATCCATATGTATATGCAACGTATGCTGAATTGTACGCATATAATAAAGAAAAAGCATTCCAGCAGGGATGGATTCATTAGAACGGAATATTAAAAGCTGACAGGCTTGCAAAGTCTATTATGAAGTATTTGCAAGCCTGTTTTTGTATAGTAGCTTTCTGCTACAGCAATGAAGTCGGCAATTATGCAGATGGCAGATTCTGAAGATGAGTCATGGAGAGAAATTCTTCCATGGCTCTTGTTTTATATTTGTGGTTCTTGTAGTAGAAATAAACCTGACGGTGGGCGCTGTCACCGGCTAATTTGTAATAAACGAAATGCTCAAATGCCGGGAGCTGTCTTACAAGCATATCGCTAATAAATGTGGCACCGAGCTGTGTGGATGCAGCCATGTAGGCGGTGGACTGCTGATCCAGTTCCAGAATAATATGTGGATGAAAGCCTGCTTCGCGGCACAGCCTGTCTGCACGGATCCTTGTGTCATTTCCCGGTGCAAGAGTGATAAAAGGAAGCTTTGAAAAATGTTCCAGTGGCACAGCAGGGCAGGTACCTTTCAGATAGTCCTTGTTTTGGATTGATTCATGAGATAACTGGTATGATTCAAGCTTTTCGTTTTCGCGGAAATGACGTGGGACAGCGAGAAAAATATTTTCCATGCAGTAGAGTTCACGGCTGTAAAGTGTACTGTCATAATGATAGTTGTCGATTACGAAGTCAACGGAGTTATTGCTGAGCAAAGATTCCAGAAGCGTTGTATTTCCCTCTGTGATCTGGATGTCAACGTCAGGGAATTTTTTCTTAAAATCTGTGACGATCGGTGGCAGAACATAACCGGCGAAGAGCGTGCTGGCGCCAAGCGACAGACTTCCGGTTTTCAGTGTAGTCAGATTGTTGATGTAATTTTCCACCCGCTGCTCAATCTGGAAAATCTCTTCCGCAGCTTTTATATAAACTTCCCCGACTTCTGTAAGCTGCAGTGGGCTGGTGCTGCGGTCGAACAAAGGAAACCCGATTTCTTTCTCTACTTTCTTTACACGGGCGCTTAAAGAAGGCTGGCTGATATAAAGGTTCTGCGCGGCTTTTGAAAAGCTCTTTTCTCTGTAAACTTCATAAATATATTTCTTCCACGTAAACATAAAATACTCCTTATAGTTAAAGTGATATAACATTTATATAATTATAAATATTTGAATATAGTATACTACTGCGTTATGATAATAGCAACAAGAGAAAGATAAACAAATAATGATATAAAATATAAAGGTGGGGAATACAATGAATAAAATCTTAAGAGCAAAGAGAATGGAACATGTACACTCAGATATCAGAGGACCATTATTTGTTGAAGCTATGAACATGCAGGCAAAGGGAATCGACGTGCTGAAATTGAATACCGGTAATCCGGCAACATTTGGTTTTAAACAGCCGAAGAGCATTGAAGATGCGCTGGAGCATCACACAGCTGATGGGGTAGGCTATTGTGATTTCAGGGGGATGCCGCAGTCCCGTGAAGCGATTAGCTCATATCACAGATCAAAAGGAATCAAAGGCGTAACAGCTGATGATGTATTTATTGGTAATGGAGTCAGTGAGGTTGTTTCGTTTGCATTAATGCCACTTTTAAATGATGGCGATGAAGTGCTTGTACCGACACCGAGTTATTCAATTTGGGGAAATTCTGTATATCTTGCAGGAGGAAAACCGGTGTTCTATGTTTGCGATGAGAAGGCAAACTGGTATCCGGATATCGACGATATCCGTTCTAAGATCACATCCAGAACAAAAGCAATCGTTGTGATCAATCCGAATAATCCGACCGGAATGTTATATCCAAGAGAGATTCTGGAACAGATCGTTGAAGTCGCAAGAGAAGCCGGAATCATGGTATTTGCCGATGAAATCTACGACCGCCTTGTAATGGACGGACTGGAGCATACATCGATCGCATCACTTGCGGATGATGTGCCGATGGTAACGCTGAACGGACTTTCCAAATCCCACTGCCTGTGCGGATACAGATGTGGATGGATGATCATCAGCGGACCGAGAGCACTGACAGAAGATTACAAACAGGGAATCGTACAGCTTACATCTCTTCGCTTGTGCGCAAATACACTGGGACAGATTGTTATCCCGGCTGCACTTGATGATATGGAGACACCGATGTCCATGGTTCGCCCGGGTGGAAGAATCTACGAGCAGAGAGAAGCAACGATCCGTGAGCTTGAGAAGATCGACGGACTTTCATTTGTAAAGAACAACAGTGCATTCTATATCTTCCCGAAACTGGATGTAGATAAGTTCCACATTACAGATGACAAGCAGTTTGCAAGTGATCTGCTTCATGAGACAAATATTCTGCTTGTACCGGGAAGCGGATTTGATTGGCACAGACCGGATCACTTCCGTCTGGTTATGCTTCCACAGGCAGAAGTTCTCTCTGATGCGATGAAACGTATGGGAGAGTTCCTGGATGGTTATGACCAGAGAAAGTCCTTTAAAATAGAGAGAAAATCTGCGTAAAACAGATCGTGAAAACAGATTATAAAAATGTTCATAAAAAATAACGGATGAATACAAAAAAAGTATTGACAAATACATGCAGGTGTGATAACCTATTCAAGGACTGCCGAAGACAGTAGGTATTCGCAAGAATGTAAGGATGAGATTCAGACGCCTACCGAGGAAAGATCGATACAAAATGTATGACTTTACAACCTCTATGTCTTAGGATGTAGAGGTTTTATTTTTTATCTATCGGCGGTGTAAAACTCAAAATCTATAAGGAGGTGCACCATTCGTGGCAAAAGTTGAATTAAAACAACCAATCGTACAGGCTATTGCAGAAGATATCAAAGATGCAGCAAGCGTTGTCTTAGTTGACTATCGTGGACTGACTGTTGCAGAGGACACTGCTCTTCGTAAACAGTTAAGAGAAGCTGGTATCGTCTACAAAGTTTGTAAAAACACAATGATGAAAAGAGCTTTTGAAGGAACTGATTTTGCAGCTTTAGATGAACACTTGGAAGGTCCAAGCGCTATCGCAATTTCTAAAGATGACGCTACAGCTCCTGCAAGAATCCTTTGCAAATTTGCAAAAGATGCAAAAGCACTTGAATTAAAAGCTGGTGTTGTTGAAGGTACAGTTTACGATGTAGCAGGACTTACAGAACTTTCCAAAGTTCCTTCAAGAGAAGAGTTACTGTCCAAGTTGCTTGGAAGCTTACAGTCACCTATCACCAATCTTGCTCGTGTTCTTAATCAGATCGCAGAGCAGGGAGGCGAAGCTGCTCCGGCTGAAGAAGCAGCAGAAGAAGCTCCGACAGAGGAGTAATCAATTATAACAAATATTAAAAAATGGAGGATAATAAAATGGCAAAATTAACAACAGCTGAATTTATTGATGCAATCAAAGAGTTATCAGTATTAGAGTTAAATGATTTAGTAAAAGCATGTGAAGAAGAATTTGGTGTTTCTGCAGCAGCAGGTGTAGTAGTTGCAGCAGCAGGAGCTGATGGAGCAGGAGCAGCAGAAGAGAAAGATGAGTTCGACGTAGAATTAGTATCTGCTGGATCTTCTAAAGTTAAAGTAATCAAAGTTGTTCGTGAGATCACAGGACTTGGATTAAAAGAAGCTAAAGAATTAGTAGACGGAGCTCCGAAGGTAGTTAAAGAAGGCGCTTCTAAAGCTGAGGCTGAGGAAATCAAAGCTAAACTTGAGGGCGAAGGTGCAGAAGTTAACCTTAAATAATTTTGAGTTTTCATACACTGAGTGTAAAAAGAGTTCGCATTATGCGGACTCTTTTTTATATGAAACTTGTTTAAGTAATATGTTATAAATAAGTTTGAACTTAACTTATTTGAGTAATATGATACAAACAAGTTTCTGTTGAACTTGTTTGAGGAATATGTTATAAAAGTGAAATAGCACAAAACTTAACAGGAGGTTTTCAAATGATACGTTTTAACAATGATTACAATCATGGCGCGCATAATGCGATTATTCAGGCGATTGGTGAGATCAATACAGAATCTTATGCGGGATATGGAGAAGATGAGTGGTGTCAGAAAGGAGCCGACGAGATCCGGAAATATCTTGGCGGTGCAGATGTAGATATTCATTTTATGGTTGGGGGAACACCGGCGAATATTACCGTAATGACTGCTGCCTTACGTCCTTATGAAAGTGTGATTTGTGCAGAAAACGGACATATCAATCACCATGAGGCAGGTTCTATTGAACATACCGGGCATAAGATATTGTCAGTTCCTGCGAAAGAAGGAAAATTAACGGCAGAAGCAGTCAGAGAGACAGCCGCACATTATTACGATCACGGACAGGTGGAATTTTTGACTGCTCCGAAGATTGTATTTCTATCTTCGCCTTCCGAATATGGAACTATCTACAGTAAGAAAGAGCTTTTAGAGATTCGGAAAGTATGCGATCAGTACAATATATATCTGTACGTGGACGGTGCAAGACTTGGTTACTGGCTTTCATGCAGTGCATGTGATGTGACGCTGGAAGATCTTGCACGGATCGCGGATGTATTTTACATAGGTGGAACGAAGTGCGGCGCTTTATTTGGAGAAGCACTTGTAATTGTAAACAAAAACTTGCGCGACCATTTCCGCACTTACATGAAACAGAGTGGCGGAATCCTTGCAAAAGGCTGGCTGCTCGGTGTGCAGTTTTATACATTGTTCAAAGATGGACTTTATTTTGAACTTACAAAACATGCAGATGATCTGGCAGCAAAACTGAAACAGGGATTTGCCGATGCTTCGATCCCGCTGTACATGGACAGCCCTACAAATCAGTTATTTGTAATTCTGACAAATGAAAAGGCAGACGAACTTGCAGAAGAGTTTACTTATGAATTTGATCATGTAGTAGATGAAGAACGTGTCTGCGTGCGCTTCTGTACAAGCTGGAGCAGCACAGAAGAAGAGGTTGATGAATTAATCGCGGCTTTGTAAAGTTGCAGAAAATATGTGACATTTCAACGATACACCTGTAAAGGACGTTCTCCTAGGCTGCAATGGACAAGTTGACACGTTTTTTTGCGGAGTATATAATAAATTGCAGTCATACAACAGGGAGGATATAGTTTTGGAAAAGTTAAAACCTGTGGCAACAGAAAGAAGACGGCAGATGAGAAATGATATCTACCGCTATATTTTTTATTCCAAAGAACCGGTCAGCAAGCAGCAAATTGCAAATGCACTGAATGTCAGCCGTCCAACAGTGCTCCAGAATCTTCTGGAGTTAGAAGAGGCCGGTCTGGTAGAAATGGCAGAAATCAGAGAATCCCAGGGAGGAAGACCACCGGCAGCTTATGTGGCAAAGGGGGATATTAAGATGGCGCTTGGTGTGTCGCTGTCAGCAAATCAACTCAAATTTCTGCTCTCGGATCTGAAGCAGAATGTACTGGCATATAAGGAGATAGATCTGGAGTATCAGACAGATTCAGATGTATTTGCGATTACAGAAGAACAGCTTGAAGTATTTCTCACAGAAAATCATGTAGACCGGAAACGCCTGTTGGGAGTCGGAATTACAATACCAGGAGTATTTGATGAAAATACCAAGAATCTAATACTTTCACCAACAATAAAACTAAAAGATTTTCGTATAGAAGAGATCTGTAAAAAAATTCCATATCCGCTGTATTTTGAAAATGACGGAATTAGTGGTGGCGTCGCAGAATGGCTTTCGCGGGATGCCGAAGAGAAAAAGAAGGATTTTGTGTATTTATTCCTGGAAGAAGGAGTAGGGGGAGCTATTTTTTTAAATGGAGCACCTTTTTACGGAGTTTCACACAGAAGTGCTGAGTTTGGACACATGAAAGTAGAATCTAATGGGAAGATCTGTAACTGCGGAAAGAGAGGATGTCTGGAAGCCTACTGCAGTGCACTGAGACTGAGCACAGAGCTGGGAATCACGATAGATAAATTCTTTGAAGATCTGGAAGATAATCCGGAATATCAGAAAATCTGGGAGGATGTTCTGGAACATCTGGCAGTCGGTATTAATAATTTAAGACTCGCATTCGACTGTGATGTTGTACTTGGCGGTTTTCTGTCATACTATTTGCAGCCATATATGGGGAAATTAAAAGAGATGGTTGCTGATCTGAGTATTTTCGGGGAAGATGCAGAATATATTAAGATAGGTCAATACCCAAGACGGGCTGTCATGATGGGTGTCGCATGGCATTTTACAAATGAATATATAGAAAATATATAAAAATATGTCGGAGTACGAAAGGCTCCAGCATATTTTTTGATTATATAAAGTGCACAAAAAATAAAAAAGGTATTGTTTGTTTTTAACAAAAAAACGAAAAGCTATTGAAAAAAAAGTAGAATACAGGTATATTCTACTTATGAAAGTTGTTTTACAAAAATAATTTCATAAGTAATTACAAAAGTAGTAAAAAGAAAGGAAGGAACGAGATGAAGGTGAAAAGAATATTGTCAGGACTGCTGGCAGTAGCAATGGTCTTCTCGCTTACCGCATGCAGCGGCATCATGGAACCAAAGAAGAATGATGGAAAGAAGACGGTTGGAATTGCGATGCCGACAAAGACATTGGAACGATGGAACCGTGATGGTGCATACCTGAAAAAGAAGTTCGAAGATGCCGGGTATAATGTAGAGCTTACTTATTCGGATAACAAGATCGATCAGCAAGTAAAGGATATAGAAAGTCTGATCGCAGATGATGTGAATCTGCTTCTGGTAGCAACGATCGACGGTGAGTCTATGACGCAAGTATTAAGAGATGCAAAGGATATGGGAATTCCTGTAATTGCATACGACCGTCTGATCCGTGAATCGGATGCAATTGATTATTATGTTTCCTTTGATAATTACAAGGTTGGACAGATGCAGGGACAATTTGTAATTGACAAATTTGGACTGGATCTGAAGGACAAATCAAAGAGTTATAACATTGAATTTACAGCAGGTGATCCGGCAGACAATAATGCGACATATTTCTTTAATGGTGCTTATGACACATTAAAACCTTACTTGGATGCAGGAATCCTGAAAGTTCCTTCTAAACAGACAAAGTTTGATCAGGTTGCAACAAAAGCCTGGGATACGGCAACTGCGATGACCAGATTCCAGAATATTTTAGGATCTAACTATTCCAAAGGAAAACAACTGGATGCAGTGGTATGTTCCAATGATGCAACAGCATTAGGAGTACTTCAGGCAATTGATTCGGACTATGCCGGAGATAATAAAGTACTGCTTACCGGGCAGGATGCGGACGAAGCCAATCTTGCAAAGATTGTAGATGGAAAACAGACGATGACTATTTACAAAACATCAGCAAATGAAGCAGAAGTAGCCATTGATGTAGGAAAAGCAATCTTAAATGGAGAAAAACCAGATGCGGATTTGATAAAAAAAGCCAACTGGGATTTTTCATGTAAGTATGATACAAAGACTTATGATAACGGTAAAAAGGTTGTTCCGTCTTACCTGCTGACTCCGGTGGTTGTCACAAAAGATAATCTTCAAAAAGAATTGATTGATACAGGATATTACAAACTGGATAAGAAGGGATATCCGAAGAATGCAAATTAACCTGATGAGACGGGAGGAAGAAAGAGATGGCTGATTATATTCTGGAAATGAAGAACATTACAAAGCTTTATCCGGGAGTAAAAGCGCTTGACAATGTAAATCTCAAAGTCGAAAGAGGAGAGATTCATGCACTGGTCGGTGAAAATGGTGCCGGAAAATCAACGCTTATGAATGTTCTTTCCGGAACGATTCCTTACGGGGAATACACCGGAGATATTGTATATAATGGAGAAGTTTGTCAGTTCCATAATATTCATGACAGTGAGGACAAAAAAATCGTAATTATCCACCAGGAACTTGCGTTGATTCCTGAAATGACAATTGCGGAGAATATGTTTCTTGGAAATGAACGGAAAAACAGATTCGGAAAAATTAACTGGAATGAAGCGTACAAACAGGCTGATGAAAATATGAAAAAAGTAGGCTTAAAAGAACAGTCTTCCATGTTGATCAAAGACATCGGAACCGGAAAACAGCAACTGGTTGAGATCGCAAAAGCACTTTCCAAAGATGTAAAACTTCTGATTCTGGATGAGCCTACAGCATCTTTAAACGAAAAAGATTCCAAGATGCTTCTGGACATGCTTTTAAAATTCAAAGAAGAGGGAATGACGGCGATCATCATTACCCACAAATTGAACGAAGTTGCTTATGTTGCTGATAAGATTACGGTAGTCCGTGATGGATCAACAATCGAAACTATGGATAATAAAGATCACAACATAGATGAAGAACGAATCATCAAGGGAATGGTCGGAAGAGAATTGTCCAACCGTTATCCGCAGCGTGAGCATAACATTAGTGATGAAGTACTTTTTGAGGCGAAAGACTGGACTGTTTATCATCCGGTTTATACAGAAAAATGTATGGTAGATCATGTGAACTTTCATGTAAACAGAGGAGAGATTGTAGGATTCTCCGGGCTTCAGGGCGCCGGAAGAACAGAACTTGCAATGTCTTTATTTGGAAAAAATTATGGAAGCCATATTTCCGGACAGGAGTTTATCCGAGGTGAAGAAGTTCATTTGAAAAATGAAAAAGATGCAATTTTACATGGACTGGCATATGCAACGGAAGACCGGAAAACAAACGGATTGATTCTAAGTGACACAATTGCACGGAATACAACAATGGCAAGAATGGAAAAAATATCTAATCGCTTTGGTGTGATCGATGTAGATAAAGAGAATAAAGTTGCCGAAGAGTATGTAAAAAGGATGCGTACAAAGACACCGGGGATTTTCCAGAAAGCCGGTAACCTGTCAGGAGGAAATCAGCAGAAAGTACTCCTGTCAAAATGGATGTTCGCAGAACCGGATGTTTTATTCCTGGATGAGCCGGGACGAGGTATTGACGTAGGAGCAAAATATGAGATTTACTGCATTATGAATGAAATGGTAAAAGAAGGCAAAGCAGTTGTTATGATTTCTTCAGAACTGCCGGAACTTCTTGGAATGTGTGATCGAATTTATATTATGAACGAAGGAAGACTGGTGGGAGAGTTAGAAGCCAGTGAAGCAACGCAGGAGCGAATCATGGATAAGATTCTTTCCTCAAATGATGAAAAGGAAAACTAAGGAGGTAACGGCATGAAACTGAAGTCAACATTAAAACAATATACCATGGTTATTGCATTGGTTATTGTATTTATATTTTTTACAGTATTGACAGGGGGTAGACTGATTCTTGCACAGAATATCTCCAACTTACTTTTGCAGAACGCATATGTAATGGTAATGGCATGTGGAATGCTTTTATGTATTTTAACAGGTGGTAACGTAGATCTGTCAGTAGGAGCAACCTTATGTCTCTCCGCTGCGCTGGCAGCAACAGCATTGCAGTCCGGCAAATCACCGGTTGTTGCGATCATAATGGCAATGGCTGCTGCACTGGTTATCGGACTGTTTCAGGGTATTTTAATTGGATATATCCATGTTCCTCCGTTTATCTGTACACTGGCAGGTATGTTTTTATACAGAGGTCTGGCACGTGCGGTACTGGATTCCAAAACATGTGGTATTACAAATGAAAAATTCCTGGATATTTTCTCTTCATACTTAAGAATGCCAGGTGAAAAACCAAGAGCATGTACTTCCTCTCTGATCGTTGCAGTAATTGTTGCAGTAGTTATTGCTGCTTGTATGCTCTTTAGTTATTATGGAAAGAAAAAACATGGCTATGAAACGAAACCATTTATTTCCATGCTAATCAAATTGATCATTATTGATGCATTAATTGTTATATATGGATGGAAACTTTCACAGTTCAAAGGAATTCCGGTCATGTTACTCTGGATTCTTGCAGTTGTCATTATCTTCGCTTTTGTTACTTCATCTACTGTATTTGGACGTTATTTCTATGCAGTTGGTGGAAATGAGAAGGCGACAAAGCTTTCAGGAATTGATCCTAGAAGAGTGTATTTCTGGGCTTACTTCCTGATGAGTGCATTGGCTGGTCTGTCTGGTCTGCTGGTAGCTGCCAGAATCGGTTCTGTAGATGGAAACATGGGAAATACATATGAGATGGATGCCATCGCATCTTGCTTCATCGGAGGAGCTTCTGCATATGGTGGCTCAGGAACTGTCGGAGGAGTTATGGTCGGTGCCGTTCTGCTGGGTGTTATCAATCAGGGAATGTCAATTTACGGACTGCCGGATCAGTGGCAGTATGTAGTAAAAGGAGTTGTACTTCTTGCTGCTGTAATTTTCGATGTAGTTTCTAATAAGAAAACAGGAAAAGCATAAAACGGAATAATAGGAAATAAAATGCCGGAGTCTTTCTCTTTCAGAATGAGAAGAGAAAGACTCCGGCATTTTATAATGAAATTATGCAGATGAATTTTCAGACTAACAGTGAAGTCCGTCAGACTGGCTTAAGGAGAAAAATTTTGATCCGCTGAAGCAGGTGTCCGACTATTACCGGATTGGCGGAAAAGATAAACTGTCTGAAAATGATGTAAAGATCCAGGTGAGCAGTGCATCGATAGATTATTTTTACACAACAGGTACTTTGTAGAAAGTAACAGACGGTAAATAATATTTTCTGGAAAGATTACCAGATTGCGCAGAGCGATGACGGACATGAGCTGTTGTCGGGAGAAGATATGCATGCATGGGCGAAAGTTTATTTTGACGGTGTGGGATGGCTTCCGGTAGATGTCACACCGGGCTATTATTATGATACGGCAGAGCTACGGACAGTTATCTGGAAGAACTTGTGAGGGAGACTACAGATTCATAATTTCATGCAGATATTCTTTGACATAACTGATCGCGGCGCCCTCGCATCGGAGCGCTTTCTGATTCTGTCCCTGACGGATAAAACGCTGTTCCGTAGGAAAGGCAGATTTTTCAGATGCATAACGGTGCAGAGTATCGATATCTTCTTTCGTAAGATACGGAGAGAGCGTACCACCGATCAGTACCGGATAATCAATAAACATACGCAGGTTATTAATGGCAGTCGCAAGATTCAGGAGATAGGTATTCCAACATTCCTGACAAGTGCGGTTGCCTTTTCTTAATTCTTCAAAAAATGTATGCAGATGCCCGGTCACGTCAATAAGTGGCTGTGTAGAACAGTAAGTTTCCATGCAGCCACGGCGGCCGCAGTAACATGGGCGGCCATTCGGAATCAGAGTCATATGCTCAAAGACACCGCTCTTCAGATCTGTGCCTTTAAGAGAGCTACGGTTTACAATCAGTGCACCGCTTAGATGACTGCGGATATTCAGGTAAATGAAGTCCTTCAAAGAAGGATGAGACCACAGTTCAAACTGCGCGGCAGCTTCCGCATCGTGGAAAAATTTGCACGGGTACGGAAGATGATCTGTAAATACAGAAATATGAAGTCCTGTACAATTTAAAATCTTACCGTAAGTGACAGTCGTTCCGTCTGCAGAAATCAGTCCCTGGAGTACAATGCCGACTCCAAGGATTTTTTTATGGTCAATTTTATTTCCGTTAATAAAATGTGTAATGCTGTTACAGATATTCCGGAAATAAGAATCTTCGTTGACAAAACCAATTTCATACCATGCCGTGCAGATCGTATTCCCGTACAGGTCAATTGCCGTAATTTCATAAGAGTCCTGCAGTAACTCGACACCGATGGAGATCTTAGAATCCGGGATAAATACGATCGCATTCGCTTTTCGTCCGCCGGTGGATTCGTAATAGCCGCTCTTCTCGATCAGCCCTTCTTCGGAACACTCACGGATCAGATTGATCACGGTCGGACGGCTCAGATGCAGCAATTCACATAAAACCTGTTGCTGACTGGATTCGTTTTCATAAATATGGCGGAGAAGTGCCTGCTTGTTATTCTTTTTTACATCAGATGTTGTCATTGGACTCATAATCGCACCTCATTCAAATTCGTTCTTAAAGGAAGTATATCACAAAATTAGATGGACAATGATAGTGCAAAGTGCATAAAAAATAAAAAAAATAATAGTAAATTTGTGATAATTGACAAAAATAGAAAAAAGAAATACACTTATGTAAAAGAGGTTTACAGAAGTAAATTAAAAAAGTGACGAAGAAGATTTGAATCAAGGAGGAAAAGAAATGAGCAATTTACCAGAGAAAATGAAAGCAATCGTAGCGTATGCACCTGGAGACTACAGATTTGAGATGGTGGACACACCAAGAGCCGGTGAGGG
>NZ_QUFR01000031.1:0-933 GCF_003478575.1 Dorea sp. AF24-7LB | reverse complement strand
CAATAGATGGTAAGCTGTTTTTTTCTCTGTCCTGACACCGATTGTTCACGTATCAATTTGAAGAGCAATAACTCTACCGTTCATACGATGCAATAATTTCTTTGCTATCTGCTATTTTATAATCAAGTGTTCCCAAATTACCAATCAAATCAAATGTCATATCTGCATTAACCTGCAATTCATCTTCAAGCTTAGGGGCAGACGGCTCATCTTTTAGAAAAACTGTTAATCCATAAGGTTCTGTTTCAGACTGTATCTCTATACTGTCATATGAGTATCCTTCTGGATACTCTTGACTGCTTACAATATTTATAACATTTGAAGAATCTCCTACATAATCTGTCTTATACTGCGATAGGTCAGGAATTTCGTACAGTTTTTCTTTTTTTCGCACACCGAAATCAACATTATTGACACGGCAATTAACATAATTGCAAGTACTTTTTTCTTCATAAGCAATCTCCTCTCTTAACAGTAAGATGGCACAACCACCTGAATTCTTCAACTCCCGATTTTATGACTTCTTCTTTTTTTGTGCAGGAAGTTCATCATACATAGCGACAAACAATCTTGTCAGGAAATCTTTGTTATCAACATTATCAACCAACAACATCTCTTTTGCTCCATCATAGGGCAACTCATAAATTGCATTAGGCATAAGTGAAACAGCAGATTTTACAGGTTTTACAAGCAACCTATCGTCATATATACCGCCAACAATTTTCTCACGATAATAGATGATATACTCGCTCATCATCGCACGGTATGAAATTCCCTCTAAATCGGATAACTGTTCCAATATAAAGGTTAAATATTCTTTACTTGAAGCCATATCTTTCTCCAATCTATTCTTATTTTTCTATTGGATAAACGAGAATTGAACTAAATCGCTGCGCGATGGCCTGCGAAGGCTGTGGCGCAGTTTTCACTTTG
>NZ_QUFR01000030.1:0-1298 GCF_003478575.1 Dorea sp. AF24-7LB | reverse complement strand
GAGCGAAAAGATAATGGAATGATAAAGGTGATTACCGGCATTCGTAGATGTGGCAAATCCTTTTTGCTGTTTACCATCTTTAAGAGATACTTACTGGAGAACGGCGTTGATGTTGATCATATTATTGAAATTGCATTGGATGGTATTGAGAACGAGGAATTAAGAGATCCCAAGGTATGCTTCAAGTACATCAAGGATGCCATGAAAGACGACGGGAAGTATTATCTCCTTTTGGATGAAGTGCAGTTCATGCCACGATTTGAGGAAGTGCTGAACAGCCTGCTCCGCATGAGCAATATTGATGTGTATGTCACCGGAAGTAATTCCAAGTTCCTGTCCAGCGACATTGTGACCGAATTCCGTGGCAGAGGTGATGAGATTAGAATCTACCCTCTCTCCTTTGCAGAGTTTTATTCTGTCTATGACGGTGATTATGATGATGCCTGGGATGACTACATGATCTACGGAGGATTGCCGCAGATCGTAAGTTTCCAGAGCGAACAACAGAAAGCGGACTATCTGAAGAACATCTTTGCAAATGTCTATCTGAAGGATGTTATTGAAAGAAATAAGGTTCAGAACGTGGATGAGATTGGGATTCTGGTTGATGTGCTTGCATCTGCAATCGGCGCACCGACCAACCCTTCGAAGATTGCCAATACCTTTGCCAGTGAGCGCCAGATGACTTATGCTAATAAAACCATCTCCAAGCATATCGACCATTTGACAGATGCCTTTTTGATTTCCAAGGCAAGCCGATACGATATTAAGGGCAGAAAATATATCGGTGCAAATCTGAAATACTACTTTACTGATCTGGGACTGAGAAATGCACGTCTGAATTTCAGACAGCAGGAGCCTACTCATATCATGGAGAACATTGTTTATAACGAGCTGCTGATCCGTGGCTACAATGTTGATGTGGGTGTCGTGGATATCTTCGATAAGGATAAAGAGGGCAAACGTGTTCGCAAGCAGTTGGAGGTTGACTTTGTGGTGAATCAAGGAAACCAGAGATACTATATCCAGGTTGCATATGACATGACTTCGGAAGAAAAACAGACGCAGGAGTTCAATTCTCTGCGTAATATCCCGGACTCTTTCAAGAAGATCGTCATTGTAAATGGCAGCAAAAAGCCTTGGAGAAATGATGAAGGTTTTGTCATCATGGGAATGAAGTATTTCTTGCTGAATGCGAATAGTCTGGAATTTTAAGTCGATTTGAGTTGTTGCTGTGGTGTTGTTCTATTTCAAAAAAGAGTGAAATGATATAAATAAGGCCACGGCTGATTTCATGT